>JANMCI010000237.1:0-17880 GCA_031361245.1 Rhodobacterales bacterium | reverse complement strand
CAGGCCGTGCGGCCGAGGTGCCGGTGCGCGCCTTTGGCTGGGCGACCGGGCTCGCCAACTACCTGCGCGCCGTGCCGGAACTGGAGGCGCGGGGCAGGGTGCCGCTGGTGGATGGCCGCCCCGAGGCCCTGCGTGCCCTGGCCGGGGACGGGTTGCGCTGCATCGCACTGGCGCGGACCGGGCGCGGCCAGATCGGCACCGGACGGCCCGCCCTGCTGGCCGGATGGCAAACCGAGGCGCTGTTGCGATCCGTTGCCCGCGACCCCGGCATCGTGGCCCGGGGCGAGATGGCCCTGTCCGAGTTTTAGCGGCGCAGCTCGCTGGTCTGGCAAGCCGTCACCGGGCGGTGGTGATGTCCCCGGTCCCCCGGTTTCGGCGCGCCGGGCCAGCGGATGCCGCTGCGATCCGCACCCTGACGCGCGCCGCCTATGGTCCTTGGGTCCCCCTCATCGGACGCGAGCCGCTGCCGATGGCGACCGACTTTGATCAGGCCGTCGCAAGCGATCTGATCGACCTTCTGGAACAGGACGCAGAGCTTCTGGCCCTGATCCAGATG
This sequence comes from Rhodobacterales bacterium, assembly GCA_031361245.1. Classification (GTDB taxonomy): domain Bacteria; phylum Pseudomonadota; class Alphaproteobacteria; order Rhodobacterales; family Rhodobacteraceae; genus Stagnihabitans. The sequence goes on along the minus strand of JANMCI010000237.1, from coordinate 17,324 downwards.
AAGGTCAGGGCCGGCCATCTCTGGCTCGACAATGTCGCCGTGCATCCCGACCATCAGGGAAGGGGCCTTGGGCACCGGCTGATCGCCCATGCCGAGGCGGTGGCCCGTGACCTTGGCCTGCCCGAATTGCGTCTGCTGACCAATGCCGCCTTTGCCGCCAATTTGCGCTTCTACGAGGGGCTTGGATTTCACGAAACCGCCCGCGAGGACTTTCGCGGCGGGGTCACTGTCCACTATGCCAAGCTGCTGTAAAAGGCCCGCGCGCAATCGTTAAGGTCAGGTTAACGGAAACAGGTAAAGAGTTGATATTGATTGATAAAATTGGATGTCGTCAAAAGCGACATCCCGCCGCAATCCGGCCGGTTTGCCCTGATCACCCCCCGAGGGCCGCAACACCGGGCAGGGTCTTGCCCTCCATCCACTCCAGAAACGCGCCGCCGGCGGTCGAGATGAAGGTGAAATCGGCCGCCGCCCCGGCATGGTTCAGTGCCGAAACCGTGTCACCGCCCCCTGCGACCGAAACGAGCTTGCCCGCGCGGGTCAGCGCCGCTGCAACCCGTGCGGCGGCGGTGGTGGCGGCATCAAAGGGCGCGATCTCAAAGGCCCCCAGCGGGCCGTTCCAGATCAGGGTCTTGCAGGCTTCAAAGACCCGGGTCAGCTCGGCCACCGTCTTGGGGCCGGCGTCCAGTATCATCTGATCCGCCGGGCAGCCGTCGGCCTTGACGGTCTTGCTGGCAGCTCCCGCCTTGAACTCTGCCGCGACGACGACATCGACCGGCAGATGAATGGTACAGCCCGCCGCCTTGGCCTTGCCGAGGATGTCCAGCGCGGTCGCGGCCATGTCGCGCTCGGCCAGCGATTTGCCGACCTCGAAGCCTTGCGCCACAAGGAAGGTGTTGGCCATTCCGCCGCAGATCACGAGATGATCGACTTTGGTGACCAGATTGCCAAGCAACTCCAGCTTGGTTGAAACCTTGGCCCCGCCGACCACGGCCACGACGGGCCGCTGCGGCGTGCCAAGGGCGGCTTCCAGCGCGCGCAGTTCCGCCTCCATCAACCGGCCGGCGGCGGAAGGCAGCAGCCGGGCCAGCGTCTCGGTCGAGGCATGGGCGCGGTGGGCGGCCGAGAAGGCGTCATTGACGAACACATCGCCAAGGGCGGCCATTTCGGCGGCCAGTGCGGGGTCGTTCTTTTCCTCACCGGCATGGAAGCGGGTGTTTTCCAGCAGTACCACGTCGCCCGGACCGGCGGCGACGATTGCCTCCCGTGCCGCGGCCCCCACACAATCGCTGCCAAAGACCACCTTGCGGCCAAGCGAGGACTGCAGCGCGCCGACCAGCTGACCCAGGCTCATCTCGGGGACCACCTTGCCCTTGGGCCGGTCGAAATGGGCCAGCAGCACGACTTTGCCGCCACGGGCGATGATATCCTCGACCGTGGGCCTGATCTTGTCGATCCGGGTCATGTCGGTCACGACCCCGCCTTCCATCGGCACGTTGATGTCCACCCGCGTCAATACCGTCTTGCCCGCCAGTGCCAGGTCATCGATCGTCTTCCAGGCCATCTGCGTCTCCATGCTGCTTTCCCCCTCTTTCCGCGCAACCGACGCGAAGGTCAACCAAAAGCCCTTCCCCTTGGCCGGAAGCCCGGCTAGTTTCCGCGCCAGCCTTACAAAGGAAACCTGCAATGGCCGATATCAAAGATCCCGAAAACACCATCATCCTGACCCTGAAGGGCGGCGAAGTGGCAATCGAGCTGCTGAAGGACATAGCCCCGCTGCACGCCGAGCGCATGAAGACGCTGGCCCGCGCCAAGGCCTATGACAATGTCTGCTTTCACCGGGTGATCGACGGCTTCATGGCCCAGACCGGCGATGTCGAGAACGGCAACATGGAAAACAACTTCAACCTGCGCCGTGCGGGCACCGGCGGGTCCGAACACCCCGACGTTCCGGCCGAGTTCTCGGGCATCCCGCATGACCGTGGCACCATCGGTGCGGCACGCTCGGCCAACCCGAACAGCGCCAACAGCCAGTTCTTCATCAACTTCAAGGACAACCATTTCCTGAACCGGCAATATACCGTTTACGGCCGGGTTATCTCGGGGATGGAGCATGTCGACGCCATCACCCGTGGCGAGCCACCGGCCAACCCGGACCGCATGATCACCGTCAGGGTCGCCGCCGATGTTCAGTAAATCCCTGGCCCTCGCCGCCCTTTTGTTCGCCACCCCGGTTCTGGCCGAGGGCGACGGTCCGGGCCCAAATCTGGTCATCGACGTGACCGGCTTGGCCAATGGCCAGATCGTGATCGACCTCGCCTCCGACGTCGCGCCCCTTCATGTGGCGCAGATCGTGGCCCTGGCCAAATCGGGCGCCTATGACAATGTCGTCTTTCACCGGGTGATCGACGGCTTCATGGCCCAGACCGGCGATGTGCAATACGGAAAGGTGGGTGGCGACACCTCGATGGCCGGCATGGGCGGGTCAGATCTGCCGGATATCCCGGCGGAATTCTCGGCCCTGCCTTTCGAGCGTGGCATTGTCGGCATGGCACGGGCGCAGGACCCCAATTCGGCCAACAGCCAGTTCTTCATCATGTTCGCGCCCGGCGACTTTCTGAACGGCCAGTACACGGTCATCGGCAAGGTCATCTCGGGCATGGACGTCGTCGATGTCATCAAGCGGGGTGAGGGTCAGAACGGTGCGGTCAGCGACCCGGATGTGATGGCGAAGGTTACCGTTCAGGAGTGACGAGACCGCAAAGAGCAATGCAAAGGGGGCCTTTCCGGCCCCCTTTTTCTTTGGATATCGCGCCTCAGTCCAGCACAACGAGGGCGTGGCGCTTCTTGCCTGCGGTCAGTTTCACCGGGTCCATCAGTTCACTTGCCCCGATGCGGTGACCGGCATCCAGCACGACCTCGTCGTTCAGCCGCGCCCCGCCCTCGGCAATCAGCCGCTTGGCATCCTTGCCGGTGGCGGCAAGGCCCGCCCGGACGAAAAGCTGGGCGACCGTGATCCCTTCTGCCACTTCGTTCGCGCTGACTTTCAGGGTTGGCAGATCGTCGCCGACGCCGCCCTTTTCAAACACCTCGCGCGCCGTGGCCTCGGCCGCTGCTGCCGCTTCGGCCCCGTGCAAAAGCGTCGTTGCGATGTTGGCGAGCATGATTTTGGCGCTGTTGATCTCGGAGCCTTGCACGGCACCCAGACGGTCGCATTCGTCGACCGGCAGCTCGGTGAAGATCTTGAGGAAGCGTCCGACATCGGCATCGGTGGTGTTGCGCCAGAACTGCCAGAAGTCATAGGACGACAACATCTCGCCGTTCAGCCACACCGCCCCCGAAGCCGATTTGCCCATCTTGCGCCCGTCGGACGTGGTCAGAAGCGGCGTCGTCAGACCAAAGATCTCGTGATCCACCACCCGGCGCGTCAGGTCCACGCCGTTGATGATATTGCCCCATTGATCCGACCCGCCCATCTGCAGAAGGCAGCCATAGCGGCGGTGAATCTCAAGAAAATCATAGGCCTGCAGGATCATGTAGTTGAATTCCAGGAAGCTCAGGCTTTGCTCGCGGTCCAGCCGTGACTTGACGCTTTCGAACGACAGCATCCGGTTGACCGAGAAATGCCGCCCGATGTCGCGCAGGAAGTCGAGGTAGTTCAGGCTGTCCAGCCATTCGGCATTGTTCAGCATGACGGCATCGGTCGCACCGTTGCCATAGGACAGATAGCGCGCGAAAACCTTTTGCAGGCCGGCAATGTTCTCGTCGATCTTTTGCGGCGTCAGCAGCGGGCGCTCCTCGTTGCGGAACGAGGGGTCGCCAACCTTGGTGGTGCCTCCACCCATCAGGGTGATCGGTTTGTGACCGCATTTCTGCAGCCAGCGCAGCACCATGATGTTCATCAGATGGCCGACATGCAGGCTGGCGGCCGTGGCGTCATACCCGATGTAAGCCGGCACGACGCCTTTCAGCAGCGCCTCGTCAAGTGATTGATAATCCGTGCAATCCGCAACGAAGCCGCGCTCCTGCATCACGCGCAAGAAATCTGATTTCGGATGGTAGGTCATGGCCGCCTCGTGTTTATATGGGCTGCGGTATAGCGGGGGCGGGGATGAAGGGGAAGCGGGCAATCTGGGCCCTAGGGTCGATGTCAGGCACCTCGCTGGACGGGGTGGATGCCGCAATGGTGCTGACGGATGGCGACAGGATTTTCGAATTCGGCCCGACAGCCTACCGACCCTATGCGCCGCACGAGCAGGACGTGATCCGCGCGGCGTTGGGCAAATGGCCAGGCGACGCCGGCGTCAGCGCGGCCGCCGAGGTGGTCGAGACGGCACATGTAGAGCTTTTGAGCCGGTTTTCCGGAGCGGAAGTCATTGGTTTTCATGGGCAAACCCTTGCTCATGACCCGCGCGGACGCGGAACCCATCAGGCCGGGAACGGTGCCTTGTTGGCCGAGGCCTTGGGGGTGACCACCGTCTGGGATTTCCGGTCGACCGATGTCGAAATGGGTGGGCAAGGGGCGCCGCTTGTGCCGTTCTTTCACCATGCCTGTGCGCGGTTCATCGGGGCCGACGCGCCGCTGGCGATGCTCAATCTTGGCGGTGTTGGCAATGTGACGTGGCTTGATCCCCGGATTGCTGCACCAGAGGCGGTTGGCGCGCTGCTGGCGTTCGACACCGGGCCGGCGAATGCCCCGGTGAATGATCTGATGCTGGTGCGACGGGGGCAGGTGCAGGATGAAGGCGGCGCTCTTGCCATGACCGGTCGGGTGGACGATGCGATTGTGGCGCGGTTTCTGGCCGCACCATTCTTTTACAGAATTCCACCAAAATCATTGGATCGCAATGACTTCCACATGGTTCTTGATGCAGTGTCTCAACTTGACGATGCCGATGCTGCAGCGACATTGACCGCAGTTGCAGCGGCAGCGGTGGCGCGCGGGACGGAGCATTTCCCGGCGGCGGTCACGCGAATTCTGGTTGCCGGCGGTGGGCGGCACAATTGGGCGATGATGGCCGAACTGGCGGCGCGGTTGGCGGTCCGGGTCGAGCCGGTCGAGACAGCTGGACTGAATGGCGACATGCTGGAGGCGCAGGCGTTCGGCTATCTGGCGGTCAGGGTGCTGCACGGGTTGGCAACGTCAAGCCCGGATACCACGGGCGTATCGGTTGCGGTGGGGGGCGGACGAATCAGCCGGATCTGATCCGCCCGCGGAGTGCCGTCATCCGACATAGCGGCGCATCGCGGCTTCGGCCCCGTTGGCCCAGACAAAGGTCAGCGCTTCGGCAAATTGCGCGGCAAAGCCTGCGTTCCGGGCTAGGTCGCCATAGATCGCGGTCATGCCGATCCATTCGGACGGGTTGGTGCGGGCGGCCAGGGCATGGGATTTCAGCATGTCCCAGTTGGGATCATTGGGCTCGATCACGCGGCCTGCCTCGTCCGTTCCGGCGCAGTAGCGGCACCACATGGCCGACAGCAGGATGAGGCCGGCCGCGTCGCCGCCGGAAGCCAGCACATCGCGGATCGAGGGGATGATGAATTTCGGCTGGCGGTTGGAGCCGTCAAGGCAGAGGCGGCGGACCGTGTCGGCCACGTCGGGGTTGGAGAAACGCTCGATGATCAGGCGTTTGTAGTCCGTCAGATCCTGACCCGGCACAGGGGGAACGATGGGCAGGATCTCGCGGGTTTCGACCGCGTCGAGGAAGGCGCGGATGGTGGGGTCGGCCATGTCTTCGTGGACATATTCGTGGCCTTTGAGGCCACCCGGATAGGCGATGATGGCGTGGCCGCCGTTCAGGATGCGGATCTTCATCGTTTCGAATTCATGGACATGGGCGGTGAAGGTGACACCGGCCTTTTCAAGGGCGGGGCGGCCGGCGGGGAAGTTGTCCTCCAGCACCCACTGGCGAAAGGGTTCGCAGGTGACAGGGACCGGGTCGGCGGCAAGGCCGAATTCGGCCGCCATGGCACGTTCACGGGGACCCGTCGCGGGGGTGATGCGGTCCACCATGCCGTTGGGGAAGGCGACAGTGGCCGCGATCCAGTCGGCGAGGGCCGTGTCCGACAGGCGGGCGAGGCCCACGACGGCGTTTCGCGTGACATGGCCGTTGCCCGGCAGGTTGTCGCAGGACATCACGGTAAAAGGCTGGACCCCGGCAGCCCTGCGGGCCTTCAGGGCGGCGATGATGGCGCCAAACGCGGTGGCGGGGCGGGTCGGGTTGGCGCCATCGGCCACGATGTCGGCGGCTTTGCTGTCGAAGAGACCGGTGGCGGCATCGACGTAATAGCCGCCCTCGGTGACGGTCAGCGAGACGATGCGGATGGCGGGGTCGGACATCGCGGCGATGAGGGCGGCATTGTCCGGCTGCACCTCGACAAAGCCGGTCATCGACCCGATGCGGCGGGCAGAGCGGCCCTTGGGATCCAGTTCGATCACGGTTGAAAGGCAATCCTGAGCCAGCATCGCCTCGCGCATCCTTGCGTCTCCGGCGCGAACCCCGGCACCAAGGATGGCCCAGTCGTGGTCCAGCCCCATTGCAAAGAGGTCGTCGAGATAGACCGCCATATGGGCGCGGTGAAAGTTGCCAAGGCCGATGTGGACGATGCCGGGCTTGAGGGTCGTGCGGTCGTAAGCGGGCAGGTGTGCGGTGTTCATCTCATGCCATCCAGTTTCCGCCGTCGACCCCGATGGTCTGGGCGACGATGTAGTCCGCCTCGGCGGTGGCAAGGAAGATCGCCATGCCGCAAAGGTCCTGCGCCGTGGCCATGCGTCCGAAGGGGACGGCTGCCCCCACAAGACGCTTTTTCTCGCCCAAGGGGCGGTTTTCGAGGCGGGCAAATTCGGCATCCACCCCGTCCCAATGGGCACCGTCCACCACTCCGGGGGCGATGGCGTTGACATTGATGTAGTGCTTGATGAGGTCGAGGCCCGCCGACTGGGTCAGGCTGATCGTGGCGGCCTTGGTGGCGCAGTAGACGCCGACGAGGGCCTCACCGCGCCGCCCGGCCTGCGAGGCCATGTTGATGATCTTGCCGCCCTTGCCGCGCGCAATCATGTGGCGGGCGGCGGCTTGCAGGCAAAAGAGCGTGCCAGCGACGTTGACGGCAAAGAGCTTGTCATAGCTAGCCCGGGTGATCTGGGCGATCGGCGCTGCCTCGAACAGGGCAGCGTTGTTGATCAGGATGTCGAGGGACCCCATGTCTGCCACGGCGGCGGCGAAACCGGCGTCGATGCTGGCCTGATCGGTGACGTCGATCACTTGCGCGCGGGCCTTGGGGCCAAGCTCGGCCACGGCGGCGTCAAGGGCGGCGCGGTTGATGTCGGCCAGGGTCACAGTCGCCCCTTCGGCGATGTAGGCACGAGCGAATTCAAAGCCGATGCCGCGGGCGGCCCCGGTGATGAGGGCGGTCTTGCCGTCAAGTCTCATGCGAGTGTCTTTCCATTGGCGTCAAACCGGTGGACCTTGCCGGCCTGTGGGGCGAGGCGGACCTTGTCGCCGTGGCGCAACATGACCTCGCCACCGGCGCGGACGTTGATGGTGCCGACGGTTGCGGTCTCGACCTTGAGGAAGGTGTCCGAGCCGAGGTGTTCGCTGAGGCCCACCGTGCCCTCCCACCCGCCTTCGGAGACGACATCCAGATGCTCGGGGCGCACGCCGATGGTCTCGGCGTTCAGCTTTTGCGCCTCGGCTCCGGTAATGAGGTTCATCCTGGGGCTGCCGATGAAACCGGCGACGAAGGTGTTGACAGGGTTGTTGTAAAGGGTGAGGGGGCTGCCGACCTGCTCGACCCGGCCCGCGTTCAGGACGACGATCTTGTCGGCCATGGTCATGGCTTCGACTTGATCGTGGGTGACGTAGATCATGGTGGTTTTCAGCGACTGGTGCAGTTCGGTGATTTCCTGACGCATGCCGACCCGCAAGGCGGCGTCGAGGTTGGACAGGGGTTCATCGAACAGGAAGGCGGCGGGTTCGCGCACGATGGCGCGGCCTATGGCGACGCGCTGACGCTGACCGCCCGACAACTGGCCGGGGCGGCGGTCGAGATAGGAGGTCAGGTTCAGGACCTTGGCGGCGCGCTCGACCCGTTTGGCGGCCTCGGCGGGGTCCATCCCGGCCATCTTGAGCGGGAACATGATGTTCTTGCGCACGGTCATGTGCGGGTAAAGCGCGTAGGATTGGAACACCATGGCGAGGCCGCGCTTGGCGGGCGGCAGGGCGGTCGCGTCCTTGCCGTCGATCTCGATGGTGCCCGAAGTGGTATCCTCAAGCCCCGCGATCAGGCGCAGCAGGGTGGATTTGCCGCAGCCCGAGGGGCCGACGAAGACCACGAATTCACCGTCGTCGATGGTCAGATCGACGCCGGGGATAACGTTGTCCTTGCCAAACATCTTGTGAACCGATTTCAGAACGATCTTGCCCATGTCTCTCTCACTTCACCGCGCCGAAGGTCAGGCCGCGGACGAGTTGTTTCTGGCTGAACCAGCCAAGGATCAGAATTGGTGCGATGGCCATGGTCGAGGCCGCCGAAAGTTTCGCGTAAAAAAGTCCCTCGGGGCTGGAATAGCTGGCGATGAAGGCGGTCAGGGGCGCCGCTTGGGCGGCCGTCAGGTTCAGGGTCCAGAAGGATTCGTTCCAGGCGAGGATGATGTTCAGAAGGATCGTGGACGCAATTCCCGGCACGGCCATCGGCGTCAGGACATACAGGATCTCCGATCGCAGCGAAGCCCCGTCCATCCGGGCCGCCTCCAGAATTTCTGCGGGGATTTCCTTGAAGTAGGTGTAAAGCATCCAGACAATGATCGGCAGGTTGATCAGCATCAGCGCGATCACAAGGCCGATCCGGGTGTCCAGCAGGCCCAGTTTGATGAAGATCAGATACATCGGATAAAGGACGCCGACCGCGGGCAGCATTTTGGTGGACAGCATCCACATCAGGATGTCCTTGGTCCATCTTGAGGGCACAAAGGCCATCGACCATGCGGCGGGAACCGCAACGATGATGCCGAGGATCGTCGAACCACCCGCGATAATCACCGAATTCCACAGGAAGCGCATATAGTTCGAGCGGTCCTGCACGACCCGGTAGTTTTCCAGTGTCCAGTCAAAGAACAGCACCTTTGGCGGAAAGGCGATGGCGTCGGCCTCGGACTTGAAGCTGGTCAGGATGGTCCACAGGATCGGAAAGAAGATCACAAGACCGATCCCCCAAGCGATGGCGGTGTTGATCATCTTGCGCCGGGGTGTGACAGAACGGGTCATGATATTCCCTCAGGTGTCCAGGTTCTTGCCGACGATGCGCATCAGGAAGGCTGCGACAATGTTGGCAAGGATGATGGCATAGACCCCACCCGCCGACCCCAGCCCGACATTCTGGCTTTCCAGCACGCGCTGGAAAATCAGGTAGGACAGGGTCTTGGTGCCAAAGGCGCCGGCGGTGGTCATCTTGATCTCGGCAAAGATCGACAGCATGAAGATCGTCTCAATCAAGAGAACGACTGTGATGGCCCGGCCCAGATGGGGAAGGATCAGATACCAGAACCGTTTGACCGGCGGGGCACCGTCCATTTCGGCGGCTTCAAGCTGTTCGCTGTCCAGGCTTTGGATCGAGGTCAGAAGGATGAGGGTGGCAAAGGGCAGCCACTGCCAGCTGACGATCAGGATGATGCTGGCAAAGGGCTTGTCGATGATCCATTCGACCGGGGTCGTGCCGAAAAAGCGGGCGGCATGGGCGAATAGCCCGTTGACCGAGTCAAGAAACATGTTCTTCCAGATCAGGCCCGACACGGTGGGCATTACGAAAAACGGGGCAATCACCAGAATGCGGACAATGCCCTGGCCCCACATCGGCTGATCGAGCAGAACCGCGAGCAGCACCCCAAAGACGATGGTGATCAAGAGCGATCCGACGACAATCAGCATGGTGGCGCCAACGGCGGGCCAGAACGAAGACGCCGTGACAAAGCGGACAAAGTTGTCAATACCCGCAAAGCCCTGATCGCCGCCGCGCAGCGGCAGATAGTTGCGAAACGAAAACCACAGCGTCATGACAAGGGGCACCAGCATCCATCCCAAAAGCAGGATGACGGCAGGGGCCATCATCAGGCGGGCGGCGGTGCGCGAAGATTTGGTCGCCATCGGACAATCCTCCCTTGACAGTGCACGGTGCACTTTGTCTGCGGGTACAGGTGATCATGAAGTGGGCATTGGCGTAAGGGGGCGGCGCACCGCCCCCTTGCCGGAATTTTATGGTCAGGCTTAGAAGTAGCCAGCCGCTTGCATGGCTTCGGTTGCGATGGCCTGAGCCTTGGCAAGCGCCTCTTCGACGGTCTGCTGACCGGCGTAGGCATTCGAGAACTCTTGGCTGACGTCCGTGGCGATGCCCGCAAATTCCGGGATGGCCGCGAACTGGACGCCGACATAGGGGGCGGGGTTCACGGTCGCATGCAAGGGATCAGCCGACAGGATCGAGTCGAGCGTCATCTTGGCAAACGGAACCGCCTGATAGTCCGGGTTCGCATAAAGCGAGGTCCGCGCCCCCGGGGGAACGTTGGCCCAGCCCTCTTTGGCCGCAACCATCTCGATATAGGCCTTGCCGGTGGCCCATTCGATGAACTGCTTGGCTTCGGCTTGCTTCTGCGAGCCAGCCGGGATGGCGAGCGCCCATGCCCAGAGCCAGTTCGAACGCTTGCCAAGGCCGGTATCGGGGGCCAGAGCAAAGCCGACCTTGTCGGCCACGGTCGAGTCTTTGCCGGTTACAAACGAAGCTGCAACCGTGGCGTCGATCCACATGCCGCACTTGCCCTGATTGAACAGCGACAGGTTTTCGTTGAAGCCGTTGGTTGCGTAACCGGCAGGGCCGGATTCGTCCATCATGCCCTTGAAGAAGTTGAGCGTGTTGGCCCAGGCTTCGCTGTCAAAGGTCGGCTTCCAGTCCATGCCGAACCACTGGGCGCCAAACGAGTTGGACATCGCGGTGATGAAGGCGCCGCCCTCACCCCAGCCGGCCTTGCCGCGCAGGCAGACGCCGTTGATCTCGGCAGCGCGGTCGGTCATCTTGGCAGCCGCTTCACGCACAAAATCCCATGTCGGGGCTTCGGGCATCGTCAACCCGGCCTTTTCCATCAGGTCGGTGCGATACATGATCATCGAGCTTTCGCCGTAGAACGGCGCTGCATAAAGCGTGCCGTCATAGGACAGGCCACCCGACATGGCCGGCAGAATGTCTGCGGCGTCATATTCCGCAGACAGATCATTCAGCGGGACCAGCCAGCCGTTCTTGCCCCAGATCGGGGTTTCGTACATGCCGATGGTCATGATGTCGAACTGGCCACCCTTGGTGGTGATGTCCGTCGTCACACGCTCGCGCAGGACGTTCTCTTCCAAGGTCACCCATTCGACGGTGATCCCGGTTTTCGCAGTGAATTCGGCCGTATAGCCCTGCATGCGGATCATGTCGCCGTTGTTCACGGTGGCGACGGTGATCGTGGATTGGGCCATGGCGACGCCGGTCAAGGCAAGCACAGCCGACGCGCCCAAGAGCGCGCGAAGTGTCATTTTCATATGTATCCTCCCTGGAAAGCGAATGAGCAAAACATCGCTTGATGGGTAAATGCTCACAAACACCCCATTTGCGTCAAGTCTTTTCTTACGCTGCAAATGCGAAGGGATCAGCGGGACAAAATGGCGGTAGCCGTCGCTTCATCGGTGATCAAGCCGTTGATAATGCGCGATTGCAGCGCTGCAGAAATTGCACGGACCTTGGACGAGCCGGCAGCGATGCCAATTGCGGGCCGGTCTAGCCCTTGGGCGATGCGGACCCCGCCGGTGCGGCGGTTCGTGCCGACCTCAAGGTATTCGCCCGCCGAATCATAGACCCAGCCCGCGACTTCCCCGGTGGCTCCGGCGGCCTGCATCTCGTCCAGTTCGGCGCGGGTGACAAAGCCGTCGGCCAAGAGCGGCGCATCGTTGGACATCTGGCCCACGCCGACAAAGATCACATCGGCGGCGCGGGCAAGGTCCACCACGCGGCGCACGGGGGCGAGGGCGTGGAAAGCGGCTTTTTCCTCGGCGGTGGTCGAGACGACGGGCACGGGCATGGGATAGTGCGGCGCGCGCACCTTGTCGGCGATCCGCATCACGACATCAAAGAAAGAGGCAGAGCCGTCGGGCGCGATGTTGCCGATCAGCGAGACGAGGCGATGCTGCTCGGCCTCCATCGGTTCCAGCGCGTCCACCATGCCGCGCATCGATCGACCGGTGCCAAGGGCGATGACCTTGGGTTCGCGCATCTTGAGGAAACGCTCAAGCTCGGCTGCGGCAGCGGGGGACGTGGCGCGCACGGCATCGCCGCCGGGCCCAAGCGAGGGCACCACCCGACAGCGTGTCATGCGATATTTGTCGGCCAGCGCGCTTTCCAGATCAAGACAGGCGCCGATCCGGTGCGACAGGCGGACCTGGATCAACCCCTCGGCCATCGCCCGGCTGACAAGGCGCTGGGCGCGCTGGCGCGAGACGCCAAGCTCGGTCGCGATCTGGTCTTGGGTCATGCCGCCGACATAGTAGAGCCACCCCGCGCGGGCGGCCTCGTCATGCAGCGAGGGTTCGGTGTCGTTCCGGGTCATGGCAGCCTCCGCAGATCCGGGTCCATGTCGAAGAAAGTTGCAAAAGACGTGAAATGACGGTCGGGGCGGGCGTCGTCAGGTTCGTCCAGCGCCCGGCCCAGAAGATGCGAGCCGCCAGTGAAACGCCAGACCGGAATGCCGGCGGCGCGGGCGGCGCGGACACCGTTCAGACTGTCCTCGATCACCAGACAGCGCGCGGGTTCGGCCCGGTATCGGTCGGCGCACAGCAAGAACAGGTCCGGCGCGGGCTTGCCATGGGCGACCATGGTGGCGGTGAACAGCCTGTCGCTCGTCAAAGCTCCCAGTCCCACCATTTCAAGCGACCGCTCTGCCCGTTTGGGGCTGGAGGAGGTGGCGATGCAATAGGGCAGGGCGAGGCTGTCCAGCACCTCGCGGACATGCGGCATAATCGTCAACCCCGCTTCAAACGCGGCCATCAGGCGGCTGCGATACTGGTCCTCGAACTCGGGCGGCAGGTTCAGGCCAAAGTCCTTGCGGATCGTCGCCATCACCGTAGGATAGGAGCGGCCAAGGAAATGCCGCGCGACGTAAGCCAGGTCGATCTGCACGCCAAGGCCGGCCAGTTCATCGACCAGCATCTGCGCCGAGATGATTTCACTGTCGATCAGCACACCGTCGCAGTCGAAGATGACCAGATCTATCGCCATCGCTCCCCTCCATCAGCGCTTGGTTTGGCCTGCATGTCGGCTTTTGTCCATGGGCGTCGCGACAGGGCTTTGCGGCGGCGGCGTCTGCGGCTAGGCATGGGACAGGCGGTTGGAGGTCGGGAATGTTGTTTGCCTATCGGGTCGAGGCGGGGAAACTTGTCGCACTGGCGCAGGACGCGGCCCTTGATCAGGCCATCTGGATCGACCTTTACCAACCGCTTCCAACCGAGGCCGAACGGGTCGCGGCCTTTGGCATCGAAATTCCCACCCTGGCCGATATGGAAGAGATCGAGATCTCGAACCGGCTTTATCACGAGCCGGTCGGCGACTACATCACGGTCGTCCTGCCCGGTAAGTCCGAGGCAAAAGAGCCGATTTCGGGCCCGGTCTGTTTCATCCTGACACCGGCGCGCCTGATCACCGTGCGCCACCACGTCCCGCGGCCGTTTGAAACCTATCCCGAGCGGGCCGAAAAGGGTGGGGCGGGCTGCGACAGCCCGGAAAAGCTGTTCCTTGGTCTGATCGAAGAGATCGTGGGCCGACTGGCGGACCTTTTGGAAAGCGCGGGACGTGGGCTGGAGGAGGTCTACCGCTCGATCTATCTGGCGGGCGAGCAGGGAAAGACGGCAGCGCGTCTTGAAACGGCGCTGCAACTGATTGGTCGGGACAGCGAACTTATCGCACGCGTCCGTCTGTCGCTTTTGACACTGGAGCGGGCCATCGGGTTCAACATGCTGGCCCTGGCCGACAAGAAGACCGAGGTGGCGCAGAGGGCGGTGGCCAAGGGCCTGCAGCGCGACATCTCGGCGCTGGAGGTCCATTGCGACTACCTCGCGACGCGGGTCGCGCAGGCCACGGACACCACGCTCGGCATGATCAACCTTCTGCAAAGCGCCACAGTGCGGATCGTGTCGGTGGTGGCGGTGCTTTTTCTGCCACCAACGCTGATCGCCTCGATCTACGGGATGAACTTCCGCCTCATGCCGGAATTGGCGCAGGTCTGGGGCTATCCCATGGCGCTGGGGCTCATGGTCCTCTCGGCGGCCGCGACCTATCTTTACTTTCGCTGGAAGAAGTGGCTGTAAGCTGATGGAAACGATATGAAAATTACAAAACTGGAAACCTTCGGCAACGAGTTTGTCGCCTTTACCCGCGTCACCACGGAAACCGGGGCGACGGGCTGGGGCCAGCTTTCAACCTATTGCGCCGACATCACGACCGAGGTCTTTCACCGTCAGGTCGCCCGCCACGCCATCGGCACCCGGGTCGCGGATCTCGACGACACGCTGCAGCGCATTTATGAGCGGGAACACAAGTTCCCCGGCTCGTATCTGCGCCGGGCCCAGACCGGCCTTGACACCGCGGTCTGGGATCTGCGCGGCAAGCTTGCGGGCAAGCCGGTGGTCAGCCTGTTGGGCGGAACACCCGGACCCCTGCGCGCCTATGCCAGTTCAATGAAGCGAGACATCACGCCCGAGGATGAGGCGAAGCGGTTCGTCAAGCTGCGGGATGAGAAGGGATTCACCGCCTTCAAATGGCGGGTTGGCGCGGAATGTGGCCGGGGGCAGGATGAATGGCCGGGGCGCACCGAAGCGGTTGTTCCCATTGTTTCCAAGGCGTTGGGCGACGGAATTGACAAACTGGTGGATGCCAATTCATGTTACGGTCCGGCCCGCGCCATCGAGGTCGGCCATATCCTGCAGGACAACGGCATCGGCCACTACGAAGAGCCCTGTCCCTACTGGGAATACGACCAGACCGCCGAGGTTCGCGCAGCGCTGGACATCGACATCACCGGGGGCGAACAGGATTGCGAGCTGTCGTCATGGCAACTGATGATCGAGCATCATGCGGTCGACATCCTGCAGCCCGACGTCATGTATATGGGCGGCATCTCGAACACGCTCAAGGTCTGCGAGATGGGGCGCCGCGCCGGTCTGCCGATCACGCCCCACGCGGCCAACCTGTCGCTG
Source organism: Rhodobacterales bacterium (assembly GCA_031361245.1). Lineage (GTDB taxonomy): Bacteria > Pseudomonadota > Alphaproteobacteria > Rhodobacterales > Rhodobacteraceae > Stagnihabitans. The sequence continues at coordinate 2,058 of JANMCI010000237.1, read as the reverse complement.
GTGACGATGTGTACGATGCATCTGTTGAAAGCCATTCCCAATGCCGGAAAATATCTGGAATTCTCAATCGAAGGCGCAGACTATTACCCTTGGCAGGAGGGCCTGTTCCTGAACGATCCCTACCGGATCGACGCGGGCCACGCTCTGGTGCCCGACGCCCCCGGATGGGGGGTCGAGATCAATCCGGCCTTTCTGGACAAGGCCAAATACCGGGTGACCGAGGCATGAAGACCATCATCATCACCGGGGCGGGATCGGGGATCGGCCGGGAAACGGCGCAGGCCTTTCTGCAGGCGGGCTGGTCAGTGGGCCTGATCGGACGCCGCATCGAGGCGTTGCAGGAGACGGCGGGCGATCAGCGCGCCGCCTTGGTGCTGGCCTGCGACGTGACAAAACCCGCTGACGTCGAGGCGGCCTTTGGCAAGGCGGCGGCCGCATGGGGGCATCTGGATGCTCTCTTCAACAATGCGGGCATGTCGGCCAAGGGTGCTCCGATAGACGAGATCCCGGTCGAGACCTGGGCAGAGGTTGCGGGCGTCAACATCACGGGCATGTTTCTGTGCGCCCGCGCCGCTTTTGGTCAGATGCGCCGGCAGAACCCGCAGGGCGGTCGGATCATCAACAACGGCTCGATCTCGGCCCATGTTCCGCGACCGGGCTCAACGCCCTATACCATGTCGAAACATGCCGTGACGGGGCTGACGCGGACACTGGGCCTCGATGGGCGGGCGTTCAACATCGCCTGCGGGCAGATCGACATCGGCAATGCGCTGACCGACATGGCGCGGGCAATGACCCAAGGGGTGCCACAGGCCGACGGCCACATCGCCATAGAACCGACGATGGATGTGGCAGAGGTGGCGCGGGCGGTTCTGCACATGGCCGCGCTGCCCTTGGACGTCAACGTGCCCTTCATGACGATCATGGCCCGCGACATGCCCTATATTGGCCGGGGTTAGGGGCCGGGCCGGCCGGCTGTCCGCGCGGCGGTCATTGCTCTTCGTTTTCGGGCGGCCGCTGTCGGTAAAGGTCGACGATCGCGTGGACGACCAGGTAGAGCGACAGACCACCGGTCACCACCAGGGCCACGGCCATTGTTTCGCTGATCGTCATGGTGACCTCCTTTTCGGCAACACCGTTGCGGTATCGTCAACAATCCAATGCGGCATTTTCATGGCACTGACGCAGAAAGCGCCATTTCCTGCCCTGCCGTGCCGCTTTTGTCATCTGCGCGCTACCGGCACTGGGGTTATGGTGCGCCGGAAGCTTTACCAAATCCTTGAGATGCCTTGACGCGCCTGACAGCCCTTGCAACGGATGATCCATGACCCTGCGTGACCCCGCCTTCACCGTTCCCGGCACCTTCTGGCGCGGCAATCTGCACACCCATTCGACCCGCTCGGACGGCGTTCTGAGCCCGGAGGAGGTCTGCCGCCGCTACCGCGACGAGGGCTATGATTTTCTGGCGCTGACCGATCATTTCGTCGGCCACTACGGCTATCCCGTGGTCGACACCGTGCCGATGCGGACCAACCGCTTTACCACGATCCTTGGGGCGGAATTGCATTCCGGGGCCATGGCGAATGGTGAGTTGTGGCACATCCTTGCCGTCGGGCTGCCGGCCGATTTCGCGCCGTCGCACTCGCCGTCGTTCGTGCCGGTGAAAGATCAGGAGACCGGGGCCGAGATCGCCGCGCGTGCCGTCGCCGCCGGCGCCTTTGTCGCCATCGCCCATCCCCAGTGGTCCGGGTTGGTGATGGACGACGCCCGGGCCATCACGGCGGCCCATGCGGTGGAGATCTATAACCACGGCTGTGCCACGGGCTGCGACCGGCCAGATGGTTTCATGGTGGCGGATCAGCTTTTGACCGAGGGGCGGCGGCTGACCCTGATCGCGACCGATGATGCCCATTTTTCCGAGCCGGACCATTTTGGCGGCTGGGTCATGGTGAAATCGGAAGCGAACGAGCCAGAGGCGCTGTTGACCGCGCTGAAGGCCGGGCATTTCTATTCCTCGCAAGGACCGGAATTGCGTGATGTGCGGATCGAGGATGGCCA
>JANMCI010000216.1:0-9783 GCA_031361245.1 Rhodobacterales bacterium | reverse complement strand
AGAGGTCGGGGCGGCAGGGACGGGTCCTGCCGTGTCGGCGGGCGGGATGATCTCGGCGCCGTCGCAGGGGGCAAGGGGGGCCATCCGGATCTGGATGATGGTCATCTTTGTGCTGGTGGCGGTGATGATCGCGGTGGGCGGGCTGACGCGGTTGACCGAAAGCGGGCTGTCGATCACCGAGTGGAACCCGGTCATGGGGGCCTTGCCGCCGATGGGTGATGCGGATTGGGCGGCGGAGTTCCAGAAATATCAGGCTTCGCCGCAAGGGCAGATCATGAACGCCTCGATGACGCTCGGGGCGTTCAAGGAGATTTACTGGTGGGAATGGGGGCACCGCGAGCTCGGCCGGGTCATCGGGCTGGTCTGGGCCTTGGGGTTCGGCTTTTTTGCGCTGACGCGGCGGGTGCCTGCGGGTTGGGCACCGCGGCTGTGGGGGTTGGGCTTGCTGATCGGGCTTCAGGGGGCAATTGGCTGGCTGATGGTCGCCTCGGGGCTGAAAGGGACGATGACGTCGGTCGCGTCCTATTGGCTGGCGCTGCATCTGGGCGGGGCGTTCATCATCTTTGGCTTTATTGCGTGGTGGGTCTTGCTGTTGGGGCGGAGCGAGACCGACCTTCTGGCGGCGCGCCGCAGTGGCGAGCGGCGGCTTTACGGCCTGTCGACCGGGGTCATGCATCTGGTGTTCCTGCAGATCGTGCTGGGGGCTTTGGTGGCGGGAATTGACGCCGGGCGGAATTATCCGACATGGCCGGACATGAACGGCGTTTTCTTTCCTGAGGATGCCTTTGTCGGGCCCTTGTGGCAAAATGCCGGGCTGGTGCAGTTCGTGCACCGGATGGTGGCCTACGCCTTGCTGGCCTTTGGTCTGGTGGCGTGGCTGCGGGGGCGCAAGTCGGCCTATCGCGCGACGCGGACGGCGTTTCACATGATGGCGGGGATGATGGTGCTGCAGGTGGTTTTGGGCATTTACACCGCGCTGTCGGCGGCGCAGCTGCATATGGCGATCACCCATCAGGTCGGCGCGGTGGTGCTGTGGGTTCTGGTGCTGCGGGCGCGACATCTGGCGGCCTATCCGGTGCAGGGTTCGATCCGGGAGGGCACGGCATGACCAACAATGCAGCCCTGAAGGATCTGATGGCCTTTCAGCGGCAGACCGAGGCCCTGGCCGGGGTCGCGGGGCGGCTCGGGTGGGATCAGGAGACGATGATGCCGCGCGGTGCGGCCGAGCAGCGCGGCGAGGAGATGGCCGCGATGGAGGGCATCCTGCACGGGCGGCGCACCGATCCGCGGGTGGGCGAGTGGCTGGAGCAGGCCGACCCCGCCACCGATGTCGAGCGGGCCTTTGTGCGGCTGGTGCGGCGGTCTTATGACCGGGCGACCAAGGTGCCGGGGGATCTGGCGCAGGAGATCGCGCGGGTGACCTCGGTCGCCCAAGGGATCTGGGCCGAGGCGCGGGCGGCGGAAAAGGTCGCGGATTTCCTGCCGACGCTGGCGCATGTGATCCGGTTGCGGCGGCTGGAGGCGGAGTGTCTGGCGCAGGGCGGTGATCTTTACGATGCGCTGATTGATGATTATGAGCCGGGCGCCTCGGTCGCCAGCATTGCCGCGATGTTCGACCGGATGCGGCCAAGGCTGGTTGCGTTGCGCGGGGCGGTGCTGGCGAAGGACGCTCCGCCAGCCGTGACGGGGCAGTTTCCCGAGGCGTTGCAACTGGCGTTGTCGCGGGAGGTGGCGACGGCTTACGGCTATGACTGGAACCGCGGGCGGATTGATCTGGCGGTGCATCCGTTCTCGTCCGGCGGCGGCAATGACAGCCGGATCACCACGCGGGTGGTGGAGGCCGATCCGTTCAACTGCATCTATTCGACCATCCATGAGGTCGGGCATTCGTCCTATGAGTTGAACATCTCGCAGGACTATCTGCTGACGCCCTTGGGGGCCGGCGTGTCGATGGGGGTGCATGAGAGCCAGAGCCGGATCTACGAGAACCAGATCGGGCGGGGCCGGGGGCTGACGGAGTGGCTTTATGGCCGGATGCGCGACAGGTTCGGCGATTTCGGCACGCCCGACGCGGCGGCGTTTTACCGCGCCGTCAATCGGGTGCAGCCGGGGTTCATCCGCACCGAAGCCGACGAGGTGCATTACAATCTGCACATCATGATGCGGTTCGATCTGGAGCGGGCCTTCATCCGGGGCGACCTTTTGGTCGGTGATCTGGAGGCGGCGTGGAATGACCGCTTTGCCGCCGATTTCGGGGTGGCGGTGGACCGGCCAAGGCACGGTATGTTGCAAGATGTCCATTGGGCGGTGGGTTTGTATGGTTATTTCCCGACCTATACGTTGGGAAATGTCTATGCAGGGTGTCTGTATCAGGCGCTGACGGCGGCGGTGCCGGACCTTGAGGCGCAGTTGGCGCGCGGGGAGACCAGTGCGGCGGTGGGCTGGCTGAAGGAGAGCTTGCAGCGCCATGGCGGGTTGCGGGGCCCGCGCGAGACGATTGCGGCGGCCTGTGGGTTCGAGCCGTCGGAGGAGCCGTTGCTGAGCTATCTGGAGCAGAAATTCAGCGCGCTTTACGCGCTGTGAGGCTGGGGGAGCGGGGCGCTGTCTGGCTGCTCGGGATCGGGCAGACGCTGACCTATGCCGGGGTTTATTACGACTTTCCCGCGCTGTTGCCGGAACTGGAGCGGGCGACGGGGTGGAGCAAGGGGCAGCTTGCCGCCGGGCCGACGCTTGCCTTTCTGGTGATGGCGGTGCTGACACCCTTTACCGGGCGGCTGGTCGATCGCGGCTGGGGCGGCGAGATGCTGATGTGGCTGCCGATCGGGGCGGCGGGCGGCGTGGCGGTGCTGTCGGTGGTGCAGACCCCGTGGCAATGGCTGGCGGTGTGGCTGGTGATCGGCGTGATGCAGGCGGGGATGCTGTATGAGAGCTGTTTTTCGTTCCTGACGCGGCGCTTGGGCGACGGGGCGCGGGCGGCGATCACAAGGGTGACGCTGATTGCGGGGTTCTCGGGAACGATCACCTTTCCGCTTGGGCATGTGTTCGGGCAGTGGTTTGGCGGGCAGGGTGCGCTGCTGGCGTTTGCCTTTGTGATCCTGCTCGGGGCTGTGCCGGTGAACTTTTTCGGCGTCCGGGCGCTGCGGCGGATGGAGCGGGCGGGGACGGTGCGACCGCCGCCCGAGCCGGGGGCACTGAGGGTGGCGCTGGGGCGGGTGGAGTTCTGGGCCATTTCGGGGATGTTCGGGCTGATCTGGCTGAACCACGGGATCCTGCTGACCTATGTGCTGGAGTTGTTTCAGGACCGGGGGGCGAGCCTTGGGGCGGCGACGCTGGCGGCCAGCTGCTTTGGCCCGGCGCAGGTTCTGGGCCGGTTGGTGCTGATGATGAACGAGGCGCGGATCGGCAACACGCAGGCGACGCTGTGGTCGCTGGGGCTGGTGGTGGTGGCGGGGGTGATCCTGCTGGCGGCAGGAGCGGCGCCGGGGTTGGTGTTCGTGATGGCGGTGGTGCAGGGGGCCGGCGTGGGTCTGTTGTCGATCCTGCGGCCGGTGCTGGTGGCAGAGGTGCTGGGGCGGCGCGGCTTTGGCGCGGTGTCGGGTGCCGCGGCGGTGGCGCCCATTCTGGCGAGCGCCGCAGCTCCGTCGGTCGGCGCGGTGCTGTTGGGTTGGGGCGGACCGGGGCTGGTTTACGGTGCCTGTCTGGGAATGGCGATGGCGGGGCTTGGCTTTGGGCTGTTTCTGGCGGCGCGGCGAGAGGGTTTGCGCGGTTAAAGCGTGTCTGGTTCAGACGGAATCGAAATCCGCTGCCTCTCGCCAAGGCTCGAACGCGTTTTTCGATGAGGATGTTTCCGAGTAAACCAGACAGGCTCTGGCCTCGACGTCTTGATCTGCAACAAGGCGGAAAGCTGCAATTGATGCTCTGTCAGGTTCATGGTTAACCCGATGGAGGTTCAAATGAAGTCACGTTGGTTTGCGAACCATGGTGCGACCGCCGGTTTGCCGCAGTTCCCGGTCGCGACTGACACGTTCTTGGGCAGCGGTCACACGGGCCTGCCGTTCATGCCGATGTCGTTCTTGGCTGAGATCCCGTTTGGCCAGCGGCTGTTCGGGCCGCAACCGGCGTCCATCATCACCGGGACGAATGGGCCGGATATCTTGGCCTCGGGCGCGGCGTCCGACAGCCTTGTGGGACTGGCGGGCAACGACACGCTGCTGGGCTTTGGGGGGAATGACACGCTGAATGGCGGCAGCGGGACGGACTCGATGGTCGGCGGGACAGGAAACGAAGTGGAATCGGCGAGTGCCGGCGTCGACACGATCAGGGTTTCGACCTTCATTTATGCCCTGCCGGCCAATGTCGAGAATCTGGTCGGTGTTGCGGCCGCCTATTTTGGCCAGACGCTGATAGGCAATGACCTTGCCAACGTCATCACCGGATCGAAGCAAGGCGACTGGATCGCGGGTCTGGGCGGCAATGACACGTTGAACGGCGGGTTGGGCGGCGACGTCTATATCGTCGAGACCAAGGGCGACGTCGTGGTCGAGGCGTTCGATGCGGGCTGGGATGTGGTTTACACCGACATGCAAGCCTACACCCTGCCGATCAACGTGGACGAAGTCGAAGGGATTTCAGCCTCTGGTCAGAAGTTCACCGGTAATGCGCAAGACAATTATCTTGGCGGTGACAGGGGTGCCGATACGCTGAGCGGTGGCGCAGGTCGCGACGGACTGTGCGGGTTCTTTGCCAATGATGTGCTGACCGGGGGCGCCGGGCAGGATTTCTTTCAATTCAGGGTCGCACTTGGTCCGCAGAACATCGACACCATCACCGACTTTAACGCGCTGAATGAGGAGTTCGATCTGCAGAGAAACGGCACCGGGCTGTTCAATACCCTGTGGTCGACGGGTTGGCTTGATCCGGCAGCCTTCAAGGTGATCGGGCCGGGGGGATCAGCAGAGGATTCCAATGACCGCATCGTCTACAATCAATCGACCGGGCGGCTTTACTATGATGCGGATGGCAGTGGGGCGGGGGCGATGGTTCAGTTTGCCTATCTGTCCAACCACGCGGCGCTGACGGCGGCGAATTTCTGGGTGTTCGACTGGTAACGGGCCGCGCCCAGCGAGTCGGGGTCAGACCTGCCAGTTGGGCGCACGTTTTGCCAGAAAGGCCGCGATGCCTTCGTCGGTTTCGGGCGTGAGCAGGTTTTCGACCATGGCCCTGGTGGCTTTGGCGTAGGCGTCGGCAAGGGGACGGGCGGCTGCGCGTTTGCCCATGGCGAGGGCCACGGGCAGCTTTCCGGCCAAAGTCCCGGCCAAGGCGCGCGCCGTGGCCTGCAGCTCGTCCGGCGCGGCGAGGCGCGTGACGAGGCCCAGCGACTGGGCGCGGGCGGCGGAGATGAACTCGCCCGTCGCGGCAAGCTCGAACGCCTGAGCGGGCGGGATCTTGCGCGACAGGGCGACCAGCGGCGTGTGGCAGAACAGGCCTATGTTGACGCCGTTGACGCCGAAGCGCGCGGTCTCGGACGCCACGACCATGTCGCAGGAGGCGGCCAGTTGGCAGCCGGCGGCGGTGGCGATGCCCTGAACCTCGGCGATCACCGGCTGGGGCAGGGTGGCGATCTTTTGCATGACAGTCGCGCAGAGGGTGAACATTGCCGTGAAGCCAGCCGCGCCATGGTCGGCGGCGCAGCGGCAGGATTGGATTTCGCGCAAGTCATGTCCGGCGCAAAAGTTCTTGCCCGCGCCGCGCAGAACGACCACGCGCGTCGGGGAGGCCGCGATGGCGTCAAGGGCGGCGTCGAGATGCGTCAGCATGGCAGTCGACAGGGCGTTGATTGTGGCGGGCGCGTTCAGCGTCAGCGTGGTTATCGCGCCATCGGTCTGCTGCAGCAGGATGTCGTTGGTCATGTGGGAGGCCTCGCCAGCGGTTGCCGGAAAATCAATAGCCGCGCCGGAAGGGGGCTGCCAGTGCAATATGGCAGAGCGGGGGTCAGACCTTGTTCAGCGAGAACTTGCCTTCGATATGGGCGCCGCTTTCGATGACCAGAGTCGAATAGGTGATATCGGCGACCACTTCGGCCGTGGCGCGCAGCGAAAAGGATTGGGTGTTGACGCGGCCATCAAGCTTGCCCTTGACCTCGACCATCTCGGCCGAGACGGTGCCGTTCATGCGGCCCTCTGCCCCGACGATCAGGCCGCGAGCTGTCAGGTTGCCCTCGATCTCGCCCAGAACCTCGATGGTTCCGCTGGACGAGATCTCGCCGGTGATCCGCAGATCATGGGCAAGGACGGACTTGGCACTTTTGTCGGAGGTGCGGCTCTGCTGGCCGGAAACGGGAGGTGCAGGGATCTGATCGGGGGATTTGCTGAACATGGTCGCAACCTTTTGTCGAGTTGCCGCCGATAAGCATCAAAAGGGGGGGGCGGGTCAAGGGCCGGGCGCTAGAGGTGGGCCATGCGGCGCGAATTCGCGCCGTGATGATGTCGCTGGCGGGCCTGCGCGGGGTCCGGCAGGATGGTTGACTGACCCCAAACAGGAGAGATGGCATGGGCAAGGCAGCGGGCGAGGCATTCTTTCAACCGGTCTCGGGGTTCGATTTGCCGCGATTCGCGGGCATCCCGACATTCATGCGGCTGCCGCATGTCGGTTTTGACCATCCGCGCTTTTCCGAGGTGCAGATCGGGTTGATCGGGGCGCCGTGGGATGGCGGGACGACCAACCGGCCGGGGCCCCGGCATGGGCCGCGCCAGCTGCGCGACCTTTCCACCATGATCCGGGCACAGAACGGGGCGACGTGGGTGGCGCCGTTTGAATTGGCGCGCTGTGCCGATCTGGGCGATGTGGCGCCGAACCCCGGCGATCTGGTGGACAGCCTGGCGCGGATGGAGGCATTCTATGCCCGCGTGCGGGCGGCCGGGATATTGCCGCTGACCGGCGGGGGCGATCATCTGTGCACCCTGCCGATCCTGCGCGCCCTGGCCAAGGGGCGTTCGCTGGGGATGATCCAGTTCGACAGTCATACGGATCTGAACGACATCTATTTCGGGACGTCGCGCTACAATCACGGCACGCCGTTCCGCCGGGCGGTGGAGGAGGGGCTGCTGGACCCCAAGCGCTATGTCATCATCGGCATTCGCGGCACGGCGTATGGGCGGGAGGATTGGGACTTTGCCGCCTCGGTCGGCATTCGCATCATTCCGATTGCCGAGTTCCATGCCCGGGGGCCCGAGGAGGTGATGGCCGAGGCGCGCGAGATCGTCGGGCAGGGGGAGACCTATGTCACCTATGACATCGACTTTGTCGATCCGACCTTTGCGCCCGGCACCGGGACGCCGGAGGTGGGCGGGCCGTCAAGCTGGCAGGCGCTGCAGGTGGCGCGGGGCCTCAGGGGGCTGAATGTGGTCGGGGCCGATCTGGTCGAGGTCTCGCCGCCGTTCGATGCCACGGGCGGGACCGCTTGGCTGGGGGTAAGTTTGATGTTTGAAATGCTGTGTGTGATGGCGGAGCGGGTCTCTGGTTGAGAGCGCCGGGGCGCTGCCCCGGACCCCGGAGTATTTGGCAAGGAGCAAGACATATGGGTTTGAAGGTGGCGGATGTGATCATCACGGGCGCGAGGGCCCTGACGATGGAGGAGACGCTGCCGCGGGCCGAGGCGGTGGCCTGGACTGACGGGCGGATCGTGGCGGTGGGGACCGCGGCCGAGGTGATGGTGTTGAAGGGGCCTGTGACGCAAGTGATCGAGGCGGGGGGGCGGACGCTGTTGCCGGGGTTTGTCGAAAGCCACATGCATCTGTTTGGCGGGGCAGAGTTGCAGCACCTGCAGCTGACCGGGGTGCAGGGGATGGCGGCCCTGACGGCGGCGTTCCGCGACCATGCCGCCAAGCGCCCGGAGGCCGCACTATTGATGGCCGAGGGCGTCGATTACGGCATTCTGGGCAAGCCGGTGACGCGGCATGATCTGGACGAGGTGAGCCCGGATCGGCCGATTGCGATGCGGGCGATGGATCATCACACGGTTTGGGCCAATACGCCGGCCCTGCGGCAAGCCGGGCTGTTGCACGGCGCCGTCATGCCGGAGGGGCACGAGGTGGTGATGGGGCCGGATGGGCTGGCCACCGGCGAGTTGCGCGAGTTCGAGGCATTCGATGCCGTGCTCGCCTTGGCCGGGGTGGCGCGGATGTATGTCGGCATCGCCAGGGGTGCGGAGCCTGCGGGCGCTGTCTGTGCCGCGGACCGGGCGGTGGACAAGGATCACATCGCGCGCGGCATGGCGCATTGTGCGGCGCATGGCTTTACCACTTTGGTCAGCATGGATGGCAATCGCTATACGCTGGACTTGTTGGCCGAGATGGAGGCCGAGGGCCGGTTGCTGCAGCGCGTGAAGGTGCCGTTCCACATGAAGCCCGAGATGGATCTGGCCGAGCTGGACCGGGCCAGTGCCATGGCGACCGACTTCACGGGCGACAGGGTGTCGAGCGGTTTTGTCAAGATGTTCATGGACGGCGTGGTGGACAGCCGGACCGCCTATATGCTGCACGACTATCCGGGCGTGCCCGGCCACCGGTCGCAACCGCTGTTTGACCCGGAACGCTTCAAGGCGGTGTGCTGCGAGATTGACCGGCGCGGCTTGCAGATATCGGTTCATTGCGTGGGCGACGGGGCGGTGCATGTCACGATTGACGGCTATGAGGCCGCAGGACTGGCCAATGGCTTTCGCGATCTGCGCCACCGGATCGAGCATATAGAGCTGATTGACCCCGCCGATGTGCCAAGGCTGGGCGCACTTGGTATCACGGCCTCGCTCCAGCCGCCCCATGCACCGGGGGCGATGGATTTCCCCATGACCGCGATGGAGACGGTCTATGACCGGGCGCGCTGGAAAGACGTGCATCTGATCCGGACGCTGGCCGAGCATGGGGCAAAGGTGTGCTTTGCCTCTGACTGGCCGGTGTCGGATGTGGCGTCGATGCGAGGGTTGCAGGCCTCGCAGACGCGGGTGCCCTATGAGGGGGCAGCGGACGAACGGTTGAGCCTGATGGACAGTTTGCGCGCCTATACCGCGGGCGGGGCATGGGCCGCGCATATGGAGGGGGTGTGCGGGCGGCTGGTGCCGGGGCTGGCCGCGGATCTGGTTCTGCTGGATGGGGATATCGAGGCTGTGAGCCCGGCGGATCTGGGCCGGATGGGAATCGCGCTGACGGTTGCGGGCGGGCAAATCACCCACCGCGGGACGGGATTCGCCTGACCTGACCCGCCCGGTGGGCCGATTCCGCTCACCAAGGTGCCCGATCCATGGGCGTTGAGCGCGAAGACGCTCAAGAAAACCCTGTATTTCTTGGGCCTGACAAGAAATCGCTGCATCCTGCATTTTTTCTCTTGCGGCTTTGGCCGACCGGGCCTAAATACCGCCTCACCGAAGCGAAGGGATGCGGAAACGCGGAACGGACGCTGAGGAAACGGTGATGGAAGTCACCGGAAAATATCTGGAGGCACGACGGCAGATACGCCCGAAGTTCGGGTGTGTTGCTCGTTTTGTGTCCGCGCTCTTTGAAACGGTAATTGATGAAGGGATATGTGGGCGGTTTGGGCGCATCGGCGTCTGACACGTAGCATATCTGACCAGCAGGGAATTTGGCGCAAGCTTGAGGACCGATGACCTGGTAAAAGCTTCACGGTTTGTGGGTTCTGGTTACTTCGGTAACTTGAGCACATGAATTGTTAAGACCCTTACGTTTGCCAAGCAAACGTTGGGGCAGATGTGCGAAGGTTCGACGTCAAGGA
>JANMCI010000202.1:0-9253 GCA_031361245.1 Rhodobacterales bacterium | reverse complement strand
GCCGCAAAGACCAGATCGCCGTCCAGCAGCGTGTGCGACGGCACGATAGCCCGCGCCATGCCATCCTGCGCCGCCACCGCCATCCGCGTCGCCTGCGCCTGGGTCAGCCGGGCATCCGTCGCCACAATGGCAATCGTCGTGGCCTCTCCCCTGCGCTTCAGCGGGATCACATCCGCCGTCCCCGCCCCCTCCGCGCTGACCCCCAGGCCGCCGAACTCGCCGCCCATCTCAAACGGCGCCGCCCAGAATTGCCGCCCCTCTCCCACCGTGACCGACCCCAGCGCGTTCACCGCCACCAGCGCCGCCACCGTGACCCCGCTGTCCAGCACCACCGAGGCGCTGCCCAGCCCGCCCTTCCACCGCCCCGTCATGGCCCCATACCCCGCCCCGGCGCTGCCCAACCCGAACTCCGTCCCCGCCGCCGCAAAAGCCGCAAGCCCAAGGTCATAATAGGGATTGCGCACCCAGACCTTGTCGCCGCCATTCAGCAAATCGAACAGGATCGCCCCCGGCACGATCGGCACCCTTTGCGCGCCCACCGCAAAGCCCCGCCCCATGGCGCGCAAGCCATCCGCGACCCCCGAACAGGCATCCAGCCCGAATGCCGATCCGCCCGACAACACCAGCGCATCAACCTCCTGCACCAGCCGCTCGGGCGCCAGCATGTCGGTCTCCCGCGTGCCGGGCGCGCCGCCCATCACCGAAAGCCCGGCCACGAAAGGCCGATCTCCCAGCAGCACCGTGCACCCCGAGCGCAGCCGCGCATCCACCGCATTGCCGACCACAAGGCCGGCCACATCCGCTATCGTGTTGCGCTGCCCAACCCGCATGATTTGCTCCTTCAGAAATACTCCACCGGGGGTCCGGGGGGTGTGAAACCCCCCGGCGCTTGCCAACAGGCACGCCGGCTGCCAAGTTGATCAAACCATCAAGGGGACCGGAATGCAAAAAGTAGCCGCGATCACTGCCGGCGGATCGGGTATGGGCGCTGCAGCCGCGCGCCGTCTGGCCGCCGACGGGTTCAGGGTCGCCATCCTGTCCTCGTCGGGCAAGGGCGAGGCGCTGGGCGCCGAGCTTGGCGGTGTCGGCGTCACCGGCTCCAACCAGTCGAATGACGACGTGAAGCGCTTTGTCGATGCCACGATGGCTGCTTTCGGCCGCATCGACGTTCTGGTGAATTCCGCCGGTCACGGCCCCCGCGCCCCCCTGCTCGAGATCACCGACGAGGGCTGGCATCAGGGCATCGACATCTATTTCCTCTCCGCCGTCCGCCCGACGCGGCTGGTGACACCGATCATGGAACGCCAAGGCACCGGCGGCTCGGTCATCAACATCACGACCTTCGCCACCTTTGAACCCGACCCGGTCTTTCCGACCTCAGGCGTGGCGCGTGCCGGGCTTGCCGCTTTCACCAAGCTTTTCGCTGACAAATACGCAAACCAAGGTATAAGGATGAACAACATCCTGCCCGGCTTCATCAATTCCTTGCCCGAGAAAGAGGAATTCCGCGCCCGCATCCCGATGGGCCGCTATGGCACCACCGACGAGATTGCGGGCACGGTCAGCTTTCTGGCCTCGGACGCCGCGGGCTACATCACCGGCCAAAACCTGCGGGTGGATGGCGGGGTAACGAGGTCGGTCTAGCCATGTACAAACGCCGCATCATCCCCGACGATTTCACGCCGCCCGCCCGTTTTGCCGGCCCGGGGTTTCATCTGCGCATGCTGACCGTCCACGATGTCGTCAAGGATCTTGACGCGGTGACGAGTGCCGCCGGCCACCTGCGCGGTGCGATGGACCCCGGCAGCACCTGGCCGGACGGTCTGACGCTGGAGGAAAACCTGATCGACCTTGGCTGGCATCAGCGCGAATTCACCGTCGGCCATTCCTTCGCCTATACCGTCATGACTGACGACGAAAGCCGCTGCCTGGGCTGCTGTTACATCTATCCCAGCGACACGCCGGGCTTTGACACCACAGCTTTCTACTGGGCCCGCGACCCGGAATTCGACACCACTTTGGGTGCCACCTTTCGGGCCCTGGTCGCCAGCTTTCCCTTCAAACGTACCGAATTTCCCGGCCGTGCCACAGTCTAGAAGTCGAACAGGTCGCTCAGAAAGCTTTCGCGCCGGCGATGGGGCTTGCCGCGGCGGTCATACTCATCATCATCGTCGTCGCGCCGGCGCGGCGGTGTGCGGGCGGGCTCGGGGATCTCGCGCGCAGCGCTGGTCTGGGGACGCTCACGTTCAGACTGGGGACGTTCAGACTGGGGACGCTCAGACTGGGGACGCTCAGACTGGGGCCGCTCAGACTGGGGACTGGCGGCAGAGGCGGCCCGCTCAATGATCTTGTCGAGCTCTCCGCGATCCAGCCACACCCCCCGGCACTTCGGGCAATAGTCGATTTCGACGCCGTTGCGGTCGGCCATGATCAGCGTTTCGTTGTCAACTGGGCAGCGCATGTATCCTCCTGAAGCGGTTTTCTTGAAAATGGGGGCGGCGGGCGATCCTGCAAGGGGGGCGGACCCATTGTCGCAGGCGGTCATCCGCCCTACCTAAGCCCCAACACTTTGCCCAAAGGATGCGCAATGACAAATTCCCTGCCCTATATCCCCCCGAAAGTCTGGACCTGGGATAAGGCCAACGGCGGCCAGTTCGCCAACATCAACCGCCCCATCTCCGGGGCGACCCATGACAAGGACCTTCCCACAGGCAAGCTCCCGTTCCAGCTTTACTCGCAGGCCACACCCAACGGCCAGAAAGTCACAATCCTGTTTGAGGAGCTTCTCGCTGCCGGCCACACCGGCGCCGAATATGACGCCTGGCTCATCACCATCGGCAAGGGCGATCAGTTCGGCGAAGGCTTTGTCGACGTGAACCCCAATTCCAAGATCCCCGCCCTGATGGACCGCTCTGGCCCCAAGCCCGTGCGCGTCTTTGAAAGCGCCTCGATCCTGATGCATCTGGCCGAGAAGTTCGGTGCCTTCCTGCCCGCCTCCGGACCAGAGCGGACCGAGGTGATCAACTGGCTCATGTGGCAGATGGGCTCTGCCCCCTACCTTGGCGGCGGTTTCGGCCATTTCTTCGCCTATGCGCCCGAAAAATGGGAATACCCGATCAACCGCTTTGCGATGGAGGTCAAGCGTCAGCTGGACGTGCTGGACCGCCAACTGGCCAGCCGGCCCTTCATCGCCGGCACCGATTATTCGATCGCCGACATCGCGATCTGGCCGTGGTATGGCAGCCTGACCCTGGGCACATCCTATGCCAATTCGGCCGAGTTTCTGGACACCGCCAGCTACACCCATGTCCTGCGCTGGGCCGAGGCCATCGCCAAACGGCCGGCCGTCATGCGGGGCCGCATCGTCAACCGCAGCTATGGGCCGCTGGACCAGCAATTGCACGAACGCCACGATGCCAGCGATTTCGACCTGAGAACCCAGGACAAGCTGGCGTAGGGTGCGCTTCAGCGCACCCGAATGCCGCCACGGCAGATAATCGTTGCGTTGGACCGGCGTCGAACCTAGCCTTGCGGACCATGTCAAACAGATAGGAAGCGTTATGACCGTCGATCTGACTTTCCTTGCCTGGACTGCCCTTTTGACCGGCGCGCTTTGGCTGGTCTATATCACGGCTCAGGTTATGACCCATGGCTTTCTGACGCCACAGAATTACAAGGACCCGACGCCGCGCCCCGTGCCGCTCTGGGGGATGCGCGCCAACCGCGCCCATATCAACGCGGTGGAAAGCTTTGCCCCCTTTGCCGCGATGGTCCTGATCCTGCATGTCACCGCGCAGGCCAATGACACCACCGCAATGCTGTGCATGGCCTTCTTCTGGCTGCGCCTTGCGCATGCCGCCGTCTATCTGCTGGCCATTCCCTATATTCGGACACTGGTCTTTACGTTGGGCTGGATTGCCCAGGTCGGGCTGTTCTGGCAGATCGTCACCTGAGTTTCCCGGTCCGCAGACCCGATTGAGGCTGACCATGCCAACGAGCCACACGCCGCTCGCGTTTGCCGTCCCGCTCCTGAGTGGACTGCTCGGGCTTGCGGCGTACCCTGGTGGGGTCGTCGCGCAAACTGCGACCCCCATGACCCAGAAAATCGCCGGCATCTTCGATGTTGAGGGGCACAATCTGCGCATTAACTGCATCGGCACGGGTTCTCCAACAGTCGTATTCGAGGCCGGTCAGGGACTCCAGGGCGCGTTTATGGGAACGCTGCAGAGAGAACTGGCTAAGCAGGTTTTGGCCTGTACTTATGATCGATCCATCCCGATAAAGCCCACGCTGCCGACCGCCGCCGACGCCGTGGCCGATCTTCACGCGCTCCTTGTTGTGGCCGCCGTGCCCGGACCGTATGTGCTTGTTGGACATTCCTTGGGTGGGTTCTTCGTCCAGCTTTATGCCCGGACTTATCCGGACGGGGTTGCCGGTGTGGTGGCGATAAACCCGGTTCCTCCGGCACGGCCGTGGCTTGAACGAGCACTGCCGTTGATGACGGAGGCGGAGCGAGAAGGCGAACGCGCGTATTATCGCGGCGAGGAGGGCGACGACCCATTTGATTTTTACAGGTCCTTCGCCCAGCTTGACGCGGCTCCGCCACCGCCCGACATCCCGTTCGAGATGCTCATCTCGACAAGCGTCCAGTGCGAGAGCCCGGACGACATCTGCGGCCGCACTTACCCGGTGTATCAGGCGGTCATGAAGGCCGTGGCTGACGAGTGGCCGCAGGGGCACTTCTCGGAACTCGTGGCCGGTCACGAGACCTGGGACGGCGCTTTCGAGGAAACGATCTCGGTGATCCAGCGCGTCATCGATCTCGCGCCGAGTCCAGAGTGACCGTCGTCTCCGGTCGTGGTTGACCCTGCTTGGCTGAATGGCGTCCGTTGACCTTGTCAAATCCGAGACAAACCGGCATCCTACCTGCAAGCCGTGACGATGGCGTCGTCACAGGGGCTGCGGCCCCATCGCCCGCGAGCCCGCTCGCCTTTGTCCTGTACGCCGGGACCTTTCGGGGTCCTGCCACGCGCTGACCCCAGTGATGAGGTCTGCCATGTCCACCACCCGTCCCGAACAATACCGTTTTCGCCAGGGCGACCGCGTGTTGCCTTTTGCCGCGTCGGAATACGACGCCCGGCTTGACCATCTGCGCGACCTGATGGAGGTGCAGGGCATCGACGCCTGCGTCTTTACCTCGATGCACAACATCGCCTACTACTCCGGCTTTCTCTATTGCTCCTTCGGCCGCCCCTACGGTCTGGTCGTGACGCCGACCCAAAGTGTGACCATCTCGGCAGGCATCGACGCAGGCCAACCATGGCGGCGCTGCCATGGCGACAACATCACCTATACCGACTGGCAGCGCGACAATTACTGGCGCGCGATCCATTCCGTGATCGGCGAGGGCAAAGTCGTCGGCTGCGAGGCCGATCACCTGACGCTGCTGCAAAGCGAAAAGCTGAACGCTTTCCTGAAACCCAAGCGCGGCGTCGACATCTCTGCCGGCACCATGCAGCAACGCCTGATCAAAAGCCCCGCCGAGCGTGACCTGATCCGCCACGGCGCCAATGTGGCTGATGTCGGCGGTTTCGCCATCCGTGAGGCGATCAGGGAAGGCGCGCGAGAGATCGACATCGCCATGGCCGGCCGCGACGCGATGGAGCTGGAAATAGCCAAGCGCTTTCCCGATGCCGAATACCGCGACACCTGGGTCTGGTTCCAGTCCGGCATCAACACCGACGGCGCCCACAACCCCGTCACCGCCCGCAAACTGCAGCGCGGCGATATCCTGAGCTTGAACACCTTCCCGATGATCTCAGGCTACTACACCGCCCTCGAACGCACCCTCTTTTTCGGCGAAGTCGACCCCGCCTCCCGCCGCATCTGGGAGATCAACGTCGCCGCCCACGAATACGGCATGAGCCTGCTGAAGCCCGGCGCAAGCTGCGCCGAGGTGACCCACAAGCTGAACACCTTCTTTGAAGAGCATCAGGTCCTGCAGTATCGCACCTTCGGCTATGGCCACTCGTTCGGCGTGCTGTCGCATTACTATGGCCGCGAAGCCGGTCTGGAACTGCGCGAAGATATCGACACCGTGCTGGAACCCGGCATGGTCATCTCGATGGAACCCATGCTGACCATCCCCAATGGCCAACCCGGTGCCGGCGGCTACCGCGAGCATGACATCCTGTTCATCACCGAAGATGGCAACGAGGATATCACCAAATACCCCTATGGCCCCGCGTTCAACGTGGTGGGCTAAACGGGTGGTGGGTTTGCACCCACCTTACCCCCAACATCATAGGCAGGGTGCGTGATTTCACGCACCCTTCCAGACCCGAAGCAGTACAATCAAGGTAAGGATCCACGCGGCTTTTCATGGCGATGGATACGGAACGGCTCGTTTACCCGTTCACCCCTGATATTCCCCGGGCTCTGTGCAGCGCTGTAACCCTTCGGCTCGGCGAACATCCCTTTCGAGCGTGGATATCTTCATCCGCCATGTTGGGCTACCGGTTGTCCAAAAGGCTCTGACAAAGCGTTCCGGCGATCCGCCTTTGGCGGCCAGGTTTGAATTGATGCGCAAAGAGATCACGCGAGCTTTTGCGACTTTCACCGCACCGCAGTAGGTAGGCTGGGGTTCCACTCCACCACCCTTTCCCTCAAATCGCCAAACCCTGCAGCAGCTTCGGCACATCCCCCGTCAGCCCCGCCGCCTGCCTGATGAACCCGCGCCGCAATGCAGGCACCGCATTCACCAGCCCCAGCCCCAAATCCCTGACGCCCCGCAACAGCGGATTGTCATTGGAGAACACCTTGTTGACCCCGTCCATCCCCAGCGCCAGCGCCGTCGCATCAAACCGCCGCCACGCCTGATAGCGCTCCAGCACATCCGCCGCCCCGATATCCTCACCCCGCCGCGCCGCCTCGACCAGCACCTCCGCCAAAGCCCCCACATCGCGCAGACCAAGGTTCAACCCCTGCCCCGCCAAAGGATGCACCCCATGCGCCGCATCCCCCACCAAAGCCACCCTCGGGGCGACAAAGCGCTCGGCCAGCGACAGGCTCAGCGGATAGGTGAACCGCGCCCCGGCCAGCGCAATCTCGCCCAGAAAATCGCCAAACCGCGGGCGCAAAGCCTCCAGGTACTGCCCGTCCGGCAGGGCGTGAATGGCCGCAGCAGTGGCGTCGGTCTCGCTCCACACGATCGAGGATTGATGCCCGCCCGGCAACGGCAGAATGGCCAGCGGCCCGGCGGGCATGAAGAACTGCTGTGCGGTGCCCTCGTGGTCCCGCTCATGCCGCACCGCAGTCACCAGCGCCGTCTGGCCATAGCCCCAGCCCGTGCGCCCGATCCCCGCCCGGGTCGCCGTGCCCGACCCGCGACCGTCGCAGCCAACCAGAACCCGCCCGACCACCTCGGCGCCCGACGCAAGGATCACCCGGACACCGGACGGCGTAACTTCCTGATCCACAACGCTTTCGCCCGACAGAAGGGTGATGCGCGGCTCGGCCGCCATTGCCGCCAGAAAGCCCGCGTAAAGATAGCGGTCCTCCAGCATGAATCCCATCGGACCCTCTTCGATCTCGTCGGCGTCAAAGGTCAGAAAGAACGGCGCCGCCCCCTGCCCGGCATGGCCGTCCGAGGCGACGATCTTCAGGATCGGCTGCGACTTCTGCGCCACCAGCGGCCAGACGCCCAGCACCTGCAACAGCCGTTTGGAGGCAATCGCCAGCGCATAGGCCCGCCCGTCAAAGCCCGCCTCGGCCCGCGCCGGGGCTGCCCGCGCGTCCACCACGGCCACCCGCATCCCGCCCTGCGCCAGGGCCAGCGCCAGCGCCGGACCGTTCAACCCACCGCCAACGATGATGACATCCTGTTCCATGCTGCAAATATGGTCCCTCGGGCGGGATTGTCCATGGCACCCCTTGTCGCTAGCCTGCAGCCAAGCGGAGGGTCACGATGAAAACCTGGGGCAACATGACGGCGGCCGAGCTTGGCCGCGACATCGAGCGCGGCCGGATCAACCCGGTCGAGCTGACCGAGTATTTTCTGGACGCAATCGCCAGCCACCCGCTGGCCCCGCGCATCTATGCCCGCACCACCGAAACCCGCGCGCGCGGCGAGGCGATGGGGGCCGCAGGGCGCGCCAAGTCCGGTCTGCGCCGCGGGCCGTTGGACGGGGTGCCGCTGAGCTGGAAGGACCTGTTCGATACCGCCGGGGTCGCGACCGAGGCCGGATCGGCCCTGCTCAAGGGGCGCACGCCCGCGACCGACGCTGCCACCCTGCAGACGGCGACGCTGCAGGGGTCGGTCTGTCTGGGCAAGACCCATATGTCGGAACTGGCGTTTTCCGGGCTGGGCCTGAACCCGGTCACCGCCTCGCCGCCCTGCATCAACGACGAGCAGGCGGTGGCGGGCGGCTCGTCCTCGGGGGCCGCCGCTTCGGTGGCACAGGGGCTGGCCCCGGCGGCCATCGGGTCGGACACCGGCGGGTCGGTGCGCATTCCGGCGGCATGGAACGATCTTGTCGGCCTCAAGACCACCCATGGCCGCCTGAGCGTGCAAGGCACGGTGCCGCTGTGCGCCATGTTCGACACCGTGGGCCCGCTGGCCCGCTCGGTCGAGGATTGCGCGCTGATCCTTGCCCTGCTGGAGGGGCGCAAGGCCGATCCGACCGCCCTGCCCCTGTCCGGCCTGCGCCTTGCTGTGCTGGAAACCGTGGCACTGGACGATCTGCGCGACCGCCCGGCCAAGGGGTTTGACGACGCGCTGGCCCGGCTTGGCCGCGCCGGGGCCACCATCACCCGCCTCAGGACCCCCGAGCTTGTCGAAGCCCTTGGCCTTGCCGCCATTCTGTTCACCGCCGAAGCCTATGGCATCTGGTCCAAGACCATCGAGGCCGCCCCCCAGAAGATGTTTCCCCGGATATTGGAGCGGTTCCGCTCCGGTGGCGACGTCAAGGCGATGGACTATGTCGCGGGCTGGCGGCGGCTTCATGCCCTGCGCCGGGCCTTTGCCGGCTCGACCAGCGCCTTTGACGCGCTTCTGGTGCCGACCTCGCCCATCCTGCCGCCAAATGCCGCGCGGCTGATGACGGATCAGGACTATTACGTCACCGAAAACCTGCTGGCCATGCGCAACACCCGCCTCGGCAACCTGATGGACCAATGCGCTCTGACCCTGCCCACCAGCCAGCCGTCCTGCGGCATTTCCATCCTGTGCCCGCCGGGGCAGGAGGAGCGTCTG
>JANMCI010000195.1:0-13286 GCA_031361245.1 Rhodobacterales bacterium | reverse complement strand
GGCGGGTTTTTCCGCACAAGGCCCGATCTGGACCGGCCCAATATGCAGCTGTATTTTCAGGCGTTTTCGACGCTGATCCCGCGGGGTGGCGAGCGGCCCTTGTTGACGCCGGACCCGTTTTCGGGCCTGTCGATCGGGCTGTCGAATTGCCGTCCGACGTCGCGCGGGCATATCCGGATCAGGTCGGCGGATCCGTTTGAGCATCCCAGGATCGTGGCCAATGCGTTTTCGACCGACAATGACGTCGAGGAGATGCTGGCGGCGGTGAAGTTCCTGCGCAAGATCGCGGCCCAGCCGGCCTTTGCGGTGCGGGTCAAGGAGGAGCTGAGGCCGGGGCCGGAGGTGGTGTCGGACGAGGCGTTGATTGCGGATTTCCGGGCGCGGTCGGGGACGGTCTATCATCCGTCCTGCACGGCGCGGATGGGGGCAGATGCGGCGACATCGGTGGTGGATCGGGGCCTCAGGGTGCATGGGGTGGACGGCCTCAGAGTCTGCGACGCCTCGACCTTTCCGAACCTGATCGCGGGCAACACCAATGCGCCCGCGATGCTGATGGGGTGGAAGGGGGCGGAGGTCATCCTGGCCGATGCGCGGTAGCGTGCACGCGTGGACATTGCGACACCCTGTCAGGCCGGGGCACCGGCTGCCTCGTCCGACGCGGAGCGCAAAAGTTTCAGATCGGCGGCCAGCCACAGCCCGTAGCACAAAAGCAGCGTGACGGGCGTCAATCCGGCCGCCGACAGCAATGTGCCGGTCGTCTGGGCCAGCCACAGCGCCGACAGGGCCGCGGCAATCGCGGGAACTCGGCTGGCCAGAACAAGACTGCGCCAGAAATCGGGCAGGCCTGGAGGCCACCAGCCGCCGGGCAGCGACCAGCCGCTGCCGAATTTGCCGATGGCATGGGCGAGGCCCGCCGTGGCCGCCAGAACGGGATGCCCGAGCGCCATCAGGCCGCCACCCAACAGGAGCGCGCCAAATCCCGACAGGATATCGCCGCGCCGCAACAGCGCGAAATCCAGATCGCCCTCGGTGCTGAAGGCGCGGTGGTAAACCTCGCCGCCCCAGAAGAACACCAGCATGGACAGGGTCATGAGGGTCGAGGCGAAGCTGCCGGTGAAATAGGCAAGCAGGGCATCGCTGCCCTTCGGCGTTGCGGCGAGATAGAAGCCGAGTCCGGTTGCCAGCCCGAACGCATTGCCCAGATTGTAATGCCCACCCGGCCCGATCAGCCGAAGGCGCAACGCCGCGGAAAACCGGGAGGATGAAGTCGTGAGAAATGCGTCATTCGTAACCATGTCGGTCATCCCTTATCAAATCGCGTGGCAAAGGGTTTACCGCAGGGCAAAAGGCCGCGCTGTTCCGGGAGGAACAGCGGCGTCGCCAAGTTCGGTGTGACGCAACTTGGCTTTGGGCGCGCGCCTGTTGCGCAGGCAGCGTTCGGCCGCGGCGCGGGGGGAGGGGCCAATGGCAACGGTGCCCCGGCGCTGCGCCTCGGACACCACCGAGCGACGGGGCGGGCCCCGGCGGGCGAATTGGGCGGAGCGGGGGGCCGTTCTCGGGCGCGTCGAGCGCCCTCACCCGGCTTTGGCACGCAATGGTTGGGGGCGGTGAAGGCGGTGGGGGCGGAGCCTCCGGCGGGGATATTTTTGGACAGATAATGCGGTTCAGGTCTCAGTTGAGCCGGACATCGCGGCCGCTCGTTTCACCGCAGCGCGTTTGCCAGTTCCGTTGTCTCCGTCAAGATCTGAACCGGTCTCATGGACAACGGACCCTGTCGCTGTCGGAGTTTCAGCTGTCCGCGGGGACGAGTTTCGCAACCGTGCCGTCGTAGGTGAGGAGGTAAAGCTCGCCTGCGCTGTCCTGACCGAGGGAGGTGACCTCGCCGAGGCTGGCGAGGCCGTTTTCGATGCCGACGATATCCTGTGCCGCGCCGTCCTGCAGGCGGAAGGACATGAGGGTGGCTGAACAGAAGTCGGAAAAAAAGTAGCGCCCCTGCAGCGCCGGCATGGCGGTGCCGCGATAGACATAGCCGCCGGTGACCGAGCAGCCAAGGCTGTGGTCATAGACAAGGACGGGCGGGGTCAGGCCGGTTGCATCGCAGGTGGCGGATTTGAAGCAGGTGTGGCCCTCGACCCGGTTCCAGCCGAGATTGGCTCCGGCGTCGGCTGTGGACAGGACATCGACCTCTTCCCACGCGTTCTGGCCCACGTCGCCGATATAGAGCAGGTCGCCGTCAAAGGCGGCGCGCCACGGGTTGCGCAGGCCGAGGGCGAAGATCTCGGGAGCGCCGCCGCCGGTTGCGAAGGGATTGCCGGGCGGGATCGTGTAGGGCTGGTCGCTGTCGACATTGATCCGCAGGATCTTGCCCAGCAGTTGATCGGGGTTCTGGGCATTGCCGCGCCGGTCGCCCGAGCCGCCGCCGTCGCCGGTGCCGATGTAGAGCAGGCCATCGGGGCCGAAGCCGAGCCAGCCGCCGTCGTGATTGGGGAACTCGGGGTGCGGTACGGTCAGGAGCACGCGCAGGGCGGCGGGGTTGGCGGACTGGCCTTCGGCCAGGTTGAAAGTGCCGTCGCGGCCTTCGGCCACGGTTATGGTGCCGTCGTGATCGGTGAAATAGACGAAGAAGCGGTGGTTGGCGGCAAAACCGGGGTGGAAAGCGAGGCCGAGCAGGCCCTGTTCGGAGGTGGTGCTGATGCCAGACGACAGATCGAGGAAGGGTTCGGGCAAGATTTGCCCGTCAGAAATGATCCGGATGCGGCCGGTTTTCTCGACCACGAACAGGCGGGGGTCGCCGGAGGGGGACGTCAGAAAGACCGGCTCGTCAAGGCCGGTGGCCACGGTCTGGGCGGCCACGGTCACGCCGTCCTGCCGGGCCAGCGGGGTTTGGACCAGCGGGGTTTGGGCAAGGGCGGGCATTGTCAGGGCCGTAGCGAGGGCTGCCAGCCAGAGTGCGGTTCCGGTCATTGACGTTGTCCTGCATTGGGGAATCTTCAGTCTATGGCAAGGGTTGTCATGCGGCAAGCGATGGGCGCTCAGACCGGCCCGATGCCGCCGGAAAGCGTGCCGGAATCGCGTCTGCCAATGGCCGATGACATCGCCGGGGAGCCGGCGCGCGCCCTATTCGCCGCGCGGGAAGCGCTTGGTCTCTTCCAGCACGTTCAGGTCCATGTGGTTGCGCATGTAGCGTTCGGAGGCGGCGCGCAGGGGTTGGTGGTCCCACGGGTAATAGTGCCCGTTGCGCAGCGCCTCGTACACCACCCAGCGGCGGGCCTGCGACTGGCGAACCTCGGCATCATAGGCGGCAAGGTCCCAGCGGGCATCCGCGAGCTCCTGGAAATGGGCCAGCACCTCGGCGGCGCGGGGATCGCCCGCGAGGTTGCGGGTTTCCTCGGGGTCGGCGGAGAGGTCGAACAGAAGATCCGGGTCGGCGGGGCAGCGGATGTATTTCCACGCCCCTTGCCGGAGGGCGACCATGGGGGTGATCGAGCCCTCGCCGGCGTATTCCATGGCGACGGGGGTCAGACGCTCGCCGCCACGGGCGAGGGGTGCCAGGCTTTCGCCGTCGGTCCATGGCATCACCTCGGCCATGGAGATGCCGGCGAGGTCGCAGAGGGTCGGCGTCACGTCGATGGTCGAGACCGGGGCGGTGACGAGCCTTGGCTCAAGTCCGGGGGCTGCAAGCATCAGGGGCACACGGGAGGCGCCCTCGAAGAAGTTCATCTTGAACCACAGGCCCTTGCGGCCCAGCATCTCGCCATGATCGGACACGAAGAGGATGATGGCCTCTTGACGGGTCGCGGTGAGGGTGGCCAGAATCTCGCCGATCTTGTCGTCGATGTAGGATATGTTGGCGAAATAGCCCTGGCGGGCGCGGCGGATGTGGTCGGGGGTCACGGTCAGGCCGCGCCAGTCGCAGGCGTCCATCAGGCGTCTGGAATGGGGGTCCATGTCGTCATAGGCGAGGGGTTCGGGCGGTTCGAGTTCGGCGGCGCCCTCGTAAAGGTCCCAGTATTTGCTGCGGGCGACGAAGGGGTCGTGGGGGTGGGTGAAGCTGGAGGTCAGGCACCACGGGCGGGGATCGAGGCCGCGCGACAGGTCGTAGATTTTCTGCACGGCCTGATGGCAGACGTCGTCGTCATATTCCAGCTGGTTGGTGATTTCGGCCACGCCTGCCCCCGTCACAGAGCCGAGGTTGTGATACCACCAGTCGATGCGCTCGCCCGGTTTGCGGTAGTCGGGGGTCCAGCCGAAGTCGGCGGGGTAGATGTCAGTGGTCAGGCGTTCCTCAAACCCGTGCAACTGGTCGGGGCCGACGAAATGCATCTTGCCGGAGAGGGCGGTGTAATAGCCGGCACGGCGCAGGTGGTGGGCATAGGTGGGAATGTCGGAGGCAAACTCGGCCGCGTTGTCATAGACGCGGGTGCGGCGTGGCAGGGCGCCGGACATGAAGGCGGCGCGGGCGGGGGCGCAAAGCGGCGAGGCGGTGTAGGCGTTGGCGAACCGGACCGAGCGCTGGGCAAGGGCGCGCAGGTTCGGGGCATGCAGAAAGGCGGCGGGGCCGTCATCGAACAGGGTGCCGGTCAGCTGGTCGACCATCAGGATCAGGATGTTTGGCTTGTCGGTCATCAGGGCCCCCGGCGCGGAATGGTTCTGCGACCAGTGATGCGCCAAAGCCCCAAGAAAGAACAACCCAATTTTCGCACGCGCGTTACAATCGAGATCTAGGGATTTCAGAGGCAACTTTTCGCAACCACGAGGTCCAATGATGAAGCGTATTTCGATCCTTGCTGTCGTGCTTTGCACGGCGGTCACCGCCGCGCAGGCCGAAGATTTCGGCCTGTCGGTCGAACAGATGCTGGCCGAAAAGTCGATGGCGCTGTTCGGTTTCGCCAAACCGCTGGCTGCAACCGCAGAACCGAGTGCGGAGGAAGGCTATCGGCAGGCCAGCGATACGGCGGCCGAGACGGTGGCCCTGGCGGATGGGTTGACCGCTGCCTTCCTGACCCGGTCGGCAGGCAACCACACGGACATGATGGCGTTCTTTCCGGTCGACGCGCCGACCCATCTGATCACCTGCGTCGAAGGTGATCTGGAGACGCTGGCGGACGGGCGTCTGAACCCCGGGGTGCAACGGATTTCGCTGGCGGATGGCAAGGTCGAGACGATCGTGCGCGGCACCAACTCTTGCGACGGGATCCGCGCCACGGCCTGGGGCACGGTGCTGTTCACCGAAGAGGATGATGCGGGCGGTGCCTATGAACTACTGAACCCGCTGACCACCACCGAGGTTTCGGTCACCGACCGCGCGACGGGCACCACAAGCGATCCTGCCAATGTCGTGCGCCGGATGGCGATGCCGACGATGGCGTGGGAAGGCATCGGCCTGATGGCCAATGGCGTGGTTTATGGCGGCGACGAATTGCGTCCGGGCTCGGCCAATCCGGACGCCGATGGTGGTGCGATCTTCAAATTCGTGCCGGCGACGCTGGCCAGCGGGCCTGTCACGTCGCTTGATGCCTCGCCCTTTGCGGCGGGCAAGACCTATGCGATGCAGGTCCAGTGCATCAAGAACGCGGTCCAGTTCGGGCAGGGCTGTGAGACGGGCAATGCGCTGTGGACCCCGGTTGACCCGACCAAGGCGCGGGCCGAGGCCGATGCCAAGGGTGCAACTGGCTACTATCGCCCGGAGGATATGCACCTTGATCCGATGGTCATCGAAGGGGCGCGGTTCTGTTGGGCCAATACGGGCAATGAGGGCGGCAAGAACTATGCCGAGGTGATGTGCGGCGTGGACTCGGCCCCGGAAACCATTCCGGTGCCGGATGCCGAGGGCAAGGCCGAACTGACCACGGTTGTCACCCGCTTCATCGAGGGCGACATGGATGCCAATTCGTTCGACAACCTTGATTTTCAGCCCGGAACCGGCAACCTTTATGTCGTCGAGGACC
Source organism: Rhodobacterales bacterium (assembly GCA_031361245.1). GTDB lineage: Bacteria > Pseudomonadota > Alphaproteobacteria > Rhodobacterales > Rhodobacteraceae > Stagnihabitans. The sequence continues at coordinate 7,338 of JANMCI010000195.1, read as the reverse complement.
ATCCCAATGGCGACATCTGGGCCTGCCTGCAAGATGGCGGGGACCGCAATCTGAAGTCGGATGGCTGCGTGAAGATGCTGTCAGTCAAGGACACCTCAGCCGAGCCGACCGGGTTCATCTTTGCGGCCGATGGCAAGACCGCCTATGTCTCGATCCAGCATTCGGACGACAAGGCGATGGAGAAGGTCGATGGCTATGGCACTGACGATGTGCTGGTGATCAAGGGCTTTGCTCCGGTCAGCAGGTAAGCATCAGGTAGGCTGACGGGGGGGGGGCGCGGTTCACGGGCCGCGCACCCCTTGTCATTCAGGTGACGCGGTGCAGGCGGACCGGGGGTTTGGGGTGGCGGGCGATCACGCCCTTGAACTCCAGATCCAGTTGCAGGCATTTCATCCACCAGCCCGCCTTGGCCCCGCCGGGAAAGAGTATGGGGTCAAGATGAGGCAGCAGCGCGGTTTGCGCCTGGGCCGGGGTCATACCCGGCGCTTCGGCGGGCAGGACGGCCATCAGGGCTTGGCGCATCGCCATGTATTTGGTGCGGTCGACATGGGCGATGTGGTTGGGGGAGGTGACATTGCGCACCTCGATCTTGTCGGATGGGTCGGGCATGGGGACACCTGTTGGTTTGGGCAAGAGGGTGGCAGGCGCGGGCAGGTTCTGTCAACCCGAGCGGTGACCACCAAAGCTTTCGGGCGGGCGCGCGGGATGCGGCAAGCTTCGTCCCCGGTGTCGCTTTTGCGCGGCAAAGCGGCGAAAATTCCCGCAAGGATGGCGATGCGGCAGGGCCAGATGCCTTGGGGTCGCAGAGGAGATATCATGCGCGTCGTCACGGAATTCCCGCATGAGATCGTCGAGACGCCGGATATGGGGATCGTGCTGTCGGACGGCTGCCGGCTGTCGGCGCGGGTGTGGATGCCGGAGGGGGCCGGGAAGGCGCCGGTGCCGGCGGTGCTGGAATACATCCCCTACCGCAAGCGTGACGGGACCGCGGTGCGCGATGCGATGATGCATCCCTATGTGGCGGGGCACGGCTATGGCTGCGTGCGGGTCGACATGCGGGGGAATGGCGAGTCAGACGGTTTGATGGCCGATGAATACACCATTCAGGAGCTGGCCGACGCCTGCGAGGTGATCGAGTGGCTGGCCGGGCAGCCGTGGTGTTCAGGCGCGGTCGGCATAATGGGCAAGTCGTGGGGCGGGTTCAACTGTCTGCAGACCGCCTTTCTGCAGCCGCCCGCGTTGAAGGCGTTGATGGCGGTCTGTGCCTCCACGGACCGCTTTGCCGATGACATCCACTACAAGGGCGGCTGCCTTCTGGGCGAGAATTTCGGCTGGGGGGCGGTGATGCTGTCCTATTCCAGCCGCCCGCCGGACCCGGCCCTGCGCGCCGATTGGCGCGAGGTCTGGCTGAAGCGGCTGGAGGCGGAGCCGTGGCTGGCCCCGCGCTGGGCCGATCTGCAGGAGCGGTCGGAGTACTGGAAGCACGGCTCGATCTGTGAGGACTTTTCGCGGATGCAGGTGCCGGTGCTGATCTGGGGCGGCTGGGCCGACAATTACATGAACACGGTCGCCAAGGTCGTGGAAAACGTGCCGGGGGCCAAGGGGATCGTCGGCCCCTGGGTGCATCAGTATCCGCATACGGCGGTGCCGGGGCCGCAGGTGGGCTTTCTGCAAGAGGCGGTGCGCTGGTGGGACCGCTGGTTGAAAGGGATCGAGAACGGGGCGGAGGGGGATCCGGCGTACCGGGCCTATATGCTGCGCTCTGCACCGCCGGACGCGAGTGCAAGGTGGCGGGACGGGGAGTGGGTGAGTGAGGCTGTCTGGCCCTCGGCCGCAGTGTCACCGGAGGTGGTGTACCTGCGGTCTGCTGCATCAAGGCCGGGAGGTTTCACACCTCCCGGACCCACCGTGGGATATTTGGGGACAGATAATGCGAAGATCAGGTTTGAGATCGCCACGCCGCAGCATCTGGGGATGGCGGCGGGCGAGTTCTTTCCGATGGGGCTGAATGCCGAGATGCCGGGGGACCAGCGGCAGGATGATGCGCTGTCGGTGTGCTTTGACGGCGACGTGCTGGGCGAGCCTTTGGCGCTGTTGGGGGCGGCGCGGGTGACGTTGCGGTTGTCGTCGGACAAGCCCTTGGGGTTCGTGGTGGCGCGGTTGTGCGACGTGGGGCCGGATGGGGCGTCGGTGCGGATCGCGCACGGGATGCGGAACCTGTGTCACCGGGACAGCATGGAGGAGCCGCAGCCGATGGTGCCGGGACAGGTGGTGGAGGTGTCGTTCGACATTGACCAGATGGCCTACCGTCTGGCGGCGGGGCATCGGTTGCGGCTGGCGCTGTCGAATTCCTACTGGCCGTTCGTCTGGCCCTCGCCCGAGGCGGGGGTGTTGACGCTGGAGGGTGGGTCGCTGGACCTGCCGGTGCGGACCGGTGTGGCGGCGGTCTGGGTGCCGCCCGAGGCGGAGGGGGCGCGGCCGTGGCAGCACCGGGTCGTCAGCAAGGGCCATGTGGCGCGGCGGGTCGAGACCGACCTTTTGTCGGGGCGCCGGGTGCTGGTGGTCGAGGATGACAGCGGCGAGGTTGAAAACCTGGATCATGGGCTATGCACCCGCGAGGTCCTGTCGGAGCGCTGGGAGATCGGCGAGGAGCCGGGGTCAGCCCGCGCTGTCCATGTCTGGGAGCAGCATCTGGGGCGCGGCGACTGGCGGGTGAAGACCCGGGTCGAGGCGGAAATGACCGGGACGGTGACGGCGCTGCGGATGCGGGCCAGGCTGACGGCATGGGAGGGCGAGCGTGTGATTTTCGAGCGCAGCTTTGACGAGGAGGTCGAGCGGCGCTTTGTGTGAACGGCAAGTCGGCCCAAGGGTGCGAAAATAGTCCTTGGCCTGCGACAAGAATCGCGTTTTATTGACTCGACAATCAAGAAAAACCCGGATGGGTGAACAGGGAGACGAAGAATGTCCAATGAACTGAACCATATGCTGGCGCAGGCGACCAAGGGTCGGTTGAATCGCCGTGAATTTGTCGGCCGGGCCGGTGCGCTTGGCGTGTCCTCGGCGATGGCGGGGGCGATGTTTGCTACGGCGGCACAGGCTGCTGGCCCGGTCAAGGGGGGCGTGCTGCGCGCCGGCATGCAGGGCGGCGAAAGCACCAACTCGCTGGACCCGGCACTGGCCGCGTCGGACGTGCCGTTCATGGTCAACTCGACCTGGGGCGAGACGCTGGTCGATGTGGAACTGAATGGCACCTTGGGGATGCGGGTGGCCGAGGAGGTGTCGTCGAACGCCGATGCGACCCAGTGGATGTTCAAGATCCGCAAGGGGGTGGAGTATCACAACGGGGCCACGGTGACCGCCGAGGACGTGGTGGCCACGCTGAAACGGCACACCGATGACGCCTCGCAGTCGGGCGCGCAGGGTCTTGTCAAGGGCATCACCGACATGAAGGTCGAGGGCGACATGGTCACCCTGACTTTGGGGGCTGGAAATGCCGACTTGCCCTTCCTGATGGCCGACTATCACCTGATGATCCAGCCCGGTGGCGGCGTCGACAATCCGGCGGCGGGCATCGGGTCGGGCGCCTACAAGGTCGTCTCGAACGAGCCGGGCGTGCGGGTGACCTTTGAAAAGCATGCCAACTACTGGGACAGCTCGCGCGGCCATGCCGATCAGGTCGAGATCCTGACGATTAACGACAACACCGCCCGGACGGCAGCGATCCAGTCGGGTCAGATCCACATCATGAACCGGATCGACCCCAAGATCGTCGAACTGCTGGCGGGCAACGCCGATGTCGCGATCGAGCGGGCGGCGGGTCCGGGGCATTATGTGTTCCTCATGCGCTGCGATGCCGCGCCGTTTGACAACAACGACCTGCGGATGGCGTTGAAGATGTCGGTCAACCGCGCGGAAATGGTCGAGAAGATCCTGGGCGGCATGGGATCGCTCGGCAACGACTTCCCGATCAACGCGGCTTACCCGATGTTCGACGACACCATCCCGCAGCGCGAATACGACGCGGCGATGGCGGCGGAGTTTTACAAGAAGTCGGGTCACGATGGGTCGCCCATTGTCCTGCAGGTCGCTCCGGGTGCGTTCCCGGGCGCGGTCGAGGCGGCGCAGCTGTTCCAGGCCTCAGCCAATGCGGCGGGTGTGCCGCTGCAGGTGAAACTGGAGCCCGACGATGGCTACTGGTCGAACGTCTGGAACGTGGCGCCGTTCTGCGCCAGCTATTGGGGCGGGCGTCCGGTGCAGGATCAGATGTATTCCACCGCCTATCTGTCCACCGCCGAGTGGAACGACACGGCCTTCAAGGACGCGCATTTCGACGATCTGATGATCAAGGCGCGGGGCGAGCTGGATGCCACCAAGCGCAAGGCGATGTACGGCGAAATGGCCAACATCCTGCGCGACACCGGCGGTCTGATCCTGCCGATGTTCAACGACTGGGTGGAGGGACGCCGCGCCGAGGTTGGCGGCTGGATCCCGAACCCGGCCGGATCGCTGATGAACGGCAAGGCGCTGAGCATGTGCTGGCTGACTGCCTGAGGCAGGGCCAGTGCATCCGATCCTGAAACTGGTGGTCCAGCGCATTGCGCTGGGCCTGCTTTTGTTGCTGGCCGTGTCGTTCATGCTGTTTCTGGGGGTCCAGATGCTGCCGGGCGACACGGCGCAGGCCATTCTGGGCCAATCGGCGACGCCGGTTGCGCTGGCCAACCTGCGCGAGGCGCTGGGGCTGAACGAGCCCGCGCTGACACGTTATTTCAAATGGCTTTTTGCCGCGCTGCAGGGTGATCTGGGCGTGGCGCTGACCAATGGGCAGGACATCGCACAGGCCATCGGGCAGCGCATGGGCAACACGCTGTTCCTGGCATCCTGTGCCGGGGTGATTGCGGTGCCCTTGGCCATCACGCTGGGGCTGATCGCGGCGCGGTATAACGGGCGCTGGCCGGACAAGCTGATTTCCGGGGTCACACTTGCCACGATTTCGCTGCCGGAATTCGTGGCGGCCTATTTCGTGATCTTCCTGCTGACGCAGGTGGTGCATCTGTTCCAGCCCGTCTCGATGATCTTTCCCGGCATGGGGTTCTGGGAAAAGCTGCATGCGGTGGCGCTGCCGGTCATTGTGCTGGTTATGGTGGTGCTGGCCCATATGATGCGCATGACCCGCGCCGCCATTCTGAACGTGATGCAATCAGCCTATATCGAGACGGCCGAGCTTAAGGGTCTGACGCCGATGCAGGTGATCTGGCGGCACGCGCTGCCCAATGCGATTGCGCCGATCATCAGCGTGGTGGTGATCAACATGGCCTATCTGGTGGTGGGTGTCGTCGTGGTCGAGGTGGTGTTCAGTTACAACGCCCTTGGCCAGTATCTCGTCGATCATGTCGCCAAGCGCGACCTGCCTGTGGTGCAGGCGGTGGGGATCATCTTTGCCGCCGTCTATATCGGGCTGAACATTCTGGCCGATGTCATCGGCATCGTCGCCAACCCAAGACTGAGGCATCCGAAATGAGAATACCCGTTTCGGCGCTGATCGGCATCGTGATGACAACGGCCTTTGTGCTGGCCGCGATTTTCGCGCAGTGGATTGCGCCCTATCCCATCGACGCGGCGGTGGGAAAGGTGTGGGAGGGGCCGTCGGATCAGTTCTGGCTGGGAACGGACACGATTGGCCGCGACATTCTGAGCCGTCTGATCTATGGCGGGCAGATCACGATCTTTGTGGCGCTGGTGTCGTCGCTGCTGTCGTTCAGCATGGGGGCGTTCTTTGGCTTTCTGGCGGTGGTCAGGGGCGGCTGGATCGACCTTGGCCTGTCGCGGCTGGTCGATCTGATGATGGCGGTGCCGTCGCTGCTCGTGGCGCTGGTGGTGCTGTCGGTGCTGCCGCTGAACCTGTTCGTGCTGATCCTGGTGATGGGCGTGCTGGATTCGACGCGGGTGTTCCGGTTGAGCCGGGCGGTGGCCGCCGACATCGCTGTGATGGACTATGTCGAGGCGGCGCGGCTGAGGGGAGAAAAGCAGGGCTGGATCATCTTTCGCGAGATATTGCCCAATGCGCTGTCGCCCTTGGTGGCGGAGTTCGGGCTGCGGTTCATCTTTGCGGTCCTGTTCATCTCGACGCTGAGTTTCCTGGGTCTGGGCATCCAGCCGCCTTTGTCGGACTGGGGCGGAATGGTGCGGGAAAACAAGGATGGGCTGGTCTATGGCAAGGCGGCGGCGATGATGCCGGCGGCGGCGATTGAGGTGCTGGCGATCAGCGTGAACCTTGTGGCGGACTGGGTGCTGTCGCGGACCGCTTCCTTGAAAGGGGGACGCGGTGGCTGATTTGCTGGAGATCAAGAACCTCAGGATCGAGGCAACGGCCTATCCGCCGGGCGAGGCACCCAAGCATCTGGTGCTGGTCGATGATGTCTCGGTCTCGGTTGCCAAGGGGCGGGTGCTGGGGCTGATCGGCGAAAGCGGGGCGGGCAAGTCGACCATCGGGCTGTCGGCGATGGCTTACGGGCGGGGTGGCGTGCGGCTGACCGGCGGGTCGGTCACGCTGAACGGGCGCGATATCCTCAAGGCCGATGCGGCGGGCTTGCGGGCGCTGCGCGGGCATGAGGTGACCTATGTCTCGCAATCGGCAGCGGCGTCGTTCAACCCGGCGTGGCGGCTGATGGATCAGGTGATCGAGACCTGCCTGCAGCACAAGCTGATGAGCCGCAAGGAGGCCGAGGCGCGGGCGGTGGAGTTGTTCCGGCGGCTGGGCCTGCCCAACCCTGAAACCTTTGGCAGTCGCTATCCGCATCAGGTGTCGGGGGGGCAGTTGCAGCGGGCGATGACGGCGATGGCGCTGTGTCCCAAACCGGATCTGGTGGTGTTTGACGAACCCACGACGGCGCTGGACGTAACGACGCAGATCGAGGTTCTGGCCGCGATCAAGGAGGCCATCCGCGATACCGGGGTGGCGGCCTTGTACATCACCCATGATCTGGCTGTCGTGGCGCAGGTTGCGGACGACATTCTGGTGCTGCGAAATGGCAAGAAGGTCGAATATGGCACGGCGGGGCAGATCATCCACTCTCCGCAGGAAAGCTATACCAGGGCGCTGGTGTCGGTGCGGTCGATCGAGCATGTGGAAAAGGTGTTCCCCGATGCCGTGTTGACGGTGGAAGGCATCACCGCGCGCTATCGCGGCACCAATTTCGACGTGCTGAACAACGTGACGGTGGATGTGGCGGCGGGGCAGACGCTGGCTGTCGTGGGCGAAAGCGGATCGGGCAAGTCGACGCTGGCCCGGGTGATCACCGGGCTTCTGCCAGCCGCGCAGGGCCGCATCCGGTTTGCCGG
>JANMCI010000182.1:0-9066 GCA_031361245.1 Rhodobacterales bacterium | reverse complement strand
CTTGAGGGCGCCGCCGTTGTCGCGCACAAGGCCGGTGAAGGTGACCACGGCCCCGGCACCGGGCACCGAAGCCGCGAACGCATTGGACTCGGCGCCGAGTAAAGCCTCGGACTGAATGCGGAGCGGCATGTCAGCCCCCGGTCATTGGTGGAAAGAACGCAACTTCGCGCACGCCCGCGAGGGGCGCGTCAAAGCCCGACAGCTCTTGATCCAACGCCACCCGCAGCGAGGTGAGGTCGGCAAAGGCCAGAGCGTGGGATTCGTCGCGGGCGGACAGCTCTGCGATCAGGTCGCGCACGCTCAGGGCCGCCGTTTCCACCCTCTCGCGGTTCACGCCGATGCGTTCGCGCAGCCAGGCGAAATAGAGGACGTCGATCATCGGTCCTCCCTCAGGAAGGGCAGCGACTTGCGGAAATAGTCCCAACCCGTCACCGCCGTCAGCAGGGCTGCGAGCCAGATCAGCGCCAGACCCGCCCAGGTCGCATAGGACGAGCAGTCCTTGGTGCCGCAGAACGGGATCGGTGCTGCAAGGCCGTTGGAGACAAGCTCGGCATATTGTTCGATCGTCTTGCCTTGCAGGCGCACCGCCTCGATGTGTTCCAGCCCGGTGCCCAGAAACAGCACGGCGATGGCGACCATTTGGGCGGAGGTTTTCCATTTGGCCAGTTTGGTCACCTTGAGGAGCCCCGCCTTGTGACCCAGAAACTCGCGCAGTCCCCCGACAAAGACTTCGCGGAACAGGATCACCGTGGCCGGCAGGATCAGCCATGGGTTCATGCCGGAATAGCCGGTCAGAATGAGCAGGGCGATCACCACCATGGCCTTGTCGGCAATCGGGTCCAGCATCGCGCCGAACTTGCTTTCCTGCTTCCAAAGGCGCGCGAGATAGCCGTCGAAGTAATCGGTGATCGCGGCAGACACGAACAGGGTCAGGGCAAACCAGTCGGCCCAGGGGCGATGGAAATACAGGAACATCACCGGCACACCGGGTGCTGCGAGCAGGCGCAGAATGGTCAGGGTATTGGGGATGGTCCACCGCATTCGTCACCGATAACAGGTGAATGAATAGAGGGAAAGGTGTCCGGTGCGCCGGGGCCGCAACGGCAAGCGTCACCGGGCGATTGTTGGTGCGGCGCCAGATCCCCGGCTTGACTTGCAGGCGCCGGCGGCCATCTATCAAGGAGACCCTTTGGCGGAGCAGGCTCATGGCGGCGGCGGACCGGACTGAGATCGACGACCTGGTTCTGCTAAGGTCAAGGCCGTCGACGATGTCGCGCTTTGGGATCATCGTGGCGGCGGCGACGGTGCTTTATGTGGCGCAGGCGATCTTTTTGCCTATGGCGATTGCCATGCTGGTGGCGTTCGCGCTGTCCCCGCTGGTCACAAGGCTGCGGCGCACCGGACTTGGGACGCTGTGGACGGTGTTGATCGTCGTCACGGCTTCGTTCCTTGTGGTGGCGCTGTTCGCCTTTGTCGTGTCCGGACAGCTGGCCCAGCTGGCTCAGAACCTGCCAACCTTTCGCGGCAACATCATCCAGAAGGTCGAGGGCCTGCGGCAAGCCAGCGGCGACAACGGACTGGTGTCGCGCCTGACCGAAATGGTCAACGCGATCGGGGCCACGGTCGATCAGGTCATGCCCGGCGATGCCGCGGACAGCAAGGTGACGCCGGTCCGTGTGGTCGAGCGCACCTCGGTCTACGATCTGCTCACGTCGTTCCTGCTGCCGCTGCTTGGCCCGCTCGCCAATGCCGGTCTGGTGGTGATCCTCGTGGTCTTCATGCTGCTGGAGCGCGATCAGCTGCGCGAGCGGTTCATCCGTCTGGTCGGGGCGAGCGACCTTTATCGCACGACGAGGGTTCTGGACGAAGCCGGATCGCGGGTGGGGACCTATCTTTTGACGCAGATCCTGGTGAACGTCATCTACGCGGTGCCGATCACGCTGGGCCTGTGGCTGATCGGGGTGCCGAATGCGCTTTTGTGGGGGCTTTTGACGCTGGTGCTGCGCTTTGTGCCCTACATCGGCTCGGCCATGTCGGCTGCGTTCCCGATGGCGCTGGCCTTTGCGGTGTCGCCGGGCTGGGCGATGGTGCTGTGGACCGGCGCTCTGTTCCTGGTGGTCGAGTTCGTCACCTCGAACGTGGTGGAGCCGTGGCTCTACGGTTCCCGCACCGGGGTCAGCCCGCTGGCCATCATCATCTCGGCGATCTTCTGGGCCTTTCTGTGGGGGCCATTGGGGCTGGTGCTGTCCACGCCGCTGACCGTGTGTCTGGTGGTTCTGGGGCGTCACATCCCGCAATTCGACCTTTTTGACATCATGTTTGGCGATGCGCCGGTGTTGATGCCGCATGCGAGCCTGTATCAACGTCTGCTGTCGGGCGACCGGATGGAGGTGGGGTTCCGCGCTGAAGAGGCGCTGGAGGAGGAGGGGCTGGAGGAGTTTTACCAGACCACGGCCCTGCCGGCGCTGATCGTGGCGTCCGATGACCGTACCCGGGGGGTGTTGTCTTCTGACGGCGAAATCCGGCTTGCCGCCGCGGTGATGGCGATGGTCGAGGATCTGAAAGCCATGGCGGCGGAGCCTGAGGATGAGGAGGCCGACGCGGCGGGTGCTGAACCGCAGGACCTGCGGGTCACCGTGGTGGGGGGGCGCTGGGAAATCGACGACAGTTCGGCCGAGATTCTGGCCCATGTGCTGGCCACCAAGGGCGTCGAGGCCAAGGCGCGCAGCTTTGCCGATCTGGCCCCGGCCCGTATCAAGGCGGCGGTCGTCAAGGACACGGATTGCGTGATCCTGTGCTTTCTGGACCAGTACCCCTCGCGCGCCTCGCTTTTGCACATCCGCCGTATCAAGCGGCTGAACGCCCGGTTGCAGGTCGGCGTGGTCCTGTGGGAACTTCCTTCCGATCTGCGCGTTAAAGAACAAGGCTTGCGAGTGATTTCCGGCGTTTCGCCGGAAAAGCTGACCGAAGCCGTCGAAATCGGAGCAAGTTTTGCCGTGACCACATTGAAGGACGCCTGCGCTGCGGTCTTTGCGCCATCAGAAGCAGTTACCAAGGCTGAACCCGAGAAGAAACCACTCAAGCATTCGGCTTGAGCGACCCTTATCCAACCAATGGAGGACCAACATGGCTGTCAAACCAGCGGCGGGAGCGAAATCCGAAGAGGGCGTTGATGGGGCCGTTCTGGCGCGCCAGATCAGCGAATTGCGCGCGGATCTGGAACGGCTGACGGCCAGTTTGGGCGATCTGGCGCAGGGCAAGGCTGCGGGCCTGCTGGATGCGCTGCAAAGCCGGATGCACGAGCTCAGCGGCACGGCTGAAAGCCTCGTCAAGATCAAGATGGCGGGGGCCGAAGCCAAATTGGATGACGTGACGGACTATGCCCGCCGCAAACCGCTGCACGCTCTGGCCATCGCGGCGGGGGTCGGGATGCTCTTGGGCATGTTCTTCGGTCGGAGGTAGCAATGCCGACGTTCCTCATGTTGGCCGTGGAATTGCTTGGCCTGTCAGCACGCCCGGTGATCGGCCGCATGGCGATGCTTACGGTCATGGCGTTGATCTTCCTGACGATCGGGCTGACCGGCCTTTGCGGCGCCCTGTGGATTGTGCTGGCCCGCGCAACCGATCCGGTCATGGCCGCCCTGATCATGGGCGGCGCCGGCTTCTTGCTGGCGGGGATCGTTCTGCTCGTGGCCCGCATGCAGGCGCGCCCCCAACGCCCGGCGATGGCGTTGAAAGAGGCCGAAGCCGCCCTGTCCGCCTTCCTGTCCAAGCAAGACGGCGGCGGGGTCTGGACCCCGATCCTTGCCGCAGTCGTGATCGGCTTTCTGGCCACACGGCGGCGCTGACGGCGCCGGCGGATCGCGGCTAAATCACGGTTTCGGCTTCGGTGATATAGACGACCAGCAGGCAGCCGCCCGGTGTGTGGGAACTGTGCTCGGTCCCGCCGCGGTAGGACACGATGTCGCCCTTGCGAAAGACGGTGCCGTCGCTGTCGATCAACTCGCCCTCGACCACGAAAAAATGCTCTTCGCCGTTGTGGCGGTGGCCGCGCGTCGTCATCCCGGCGGGCATCCGGTAAAGGTGAAACCCCTCGCCCAAGGGGCGGTCGGTGTTGGGCTGCAGGACCTCATCGCCCAGTGCCACGCCATCGGGATAGACAAAGGGGCTGAAGGCGGCCGAGACATGGGCGGCGCGGCGGTCGTGGGGAGAGATCGGCTTCATTTTGCTCCTGCGCTTTCGGTTCCGGGGCGATCTTGGCGTTCAAGCCCCTGTTTTTCAAGTTTTTCCGACAGCGCCCGCGGCCGAGAGGCGGCCACGAGCGGCGATCAGCCCCGCCCGGCGAAATAGTCCGCGATGGTCCGTGCCATCGCTTCGGAAATGCCCGCCACCGCCATCAAATCCGGCACCGCAGCGCGGGCCACGGCCTTGGCCGAGCCGAAATGGGCGAGCAGCGCTTTCTTGCGCCCGGCCCCGACGCCGGGGATGTCGTCCAGCGGGGTCAGCGACACCGCCTTGGCCCGCTTGGCGACATGGGCGCCATTGGCCCAGCGGTGGGCCTCGTCGCGCAGGCGCTGCACGAAGTACAGCACGGGATCGTTCATCTTCAGCGCCATCGGACGCTGGCCGACGCGGTGGAATTCCTCCTTGCCGGCATCGCGGTCCACGCCCTTTGCGACACCGATCATCGCCACATCCTCGACCCCAAGCTCGGCCATGATCCCGGCCACAGCGCTGACCTGCCCGGCACCGCCGTCGATCAGCAGAAGGTCGGGCCATGCGTCGGATTTGCGCTCGGGGTCCTCCTTCAACAGGCGCTCAAAGCGCCGGGTCAGCACTTCCTTCATCATGCCGAAGTCGTCGCTGTTGGCCCCGGCAGCCGAGCGGATGTTGAACTTGCGGTACTGGCTTTTCAGATAGCCATCCGGCCCGGCCACGATCATGCCGCCCACGGCGTTCGAGCCCTGGATATGGGCATTGTCATAGACCTCGATGCGCCGGGGCGGACCGTCCAGATCAAAGGCCTCGGCCAGACCGGCCAAGAGCTTGTTCTGCGTTGCCCCCTCCGACAACCGCCTTGCAAGGCTTTCGCGGGCATTGCGGGCGGCATTCTCGACCAGCTCGGCCTTCTCGCCCCGCTGCGGCACGGCAATCTCGACCTTGCGACCGGCCCGGTCGGACAGCAGTTGCCCCACAAGGTCCTCGTTTTCGACCGGATGCGACAGCAGCACAAGGCGGGGCGGCTCCTTGTCGTCATAGAACTGGGCGAGGAATGCCTCCATGATCTCGGGCGCTTCGGCACCGGCACCGGTCTTGGGATAGAAATCGCGGTTGCCCCACGACTGGTTGGCGCGGATGAAGAACACCTGAACGCAGGCCTGGCCCTGATCGAGATGCAGGGCGACCACATCCGCCTCGGCCACGCCCTGCGGGTTGATGCCTTGTGACGACTGGATCTGGGTCAGCGCCTTGATCCGGTCGCGCAGGGCCGCGGCACGCTCGAACTCCATCGTGGCGGACGCGCGCGACATCTCGGCGGCAAGGTTGGCCTGCACATCGGTCGACTTGCCCTGCAGGAAGCGTTCGGCATCGGCCACCAGCGCGCCATAGGCCACAGGGTCGATCTTGCCGACACAGGGCGCCGAGCAGCGCTTGATCTGGAACTGCAGGCAGGGGCGGGTGCGACCCTCGAACATGCTGTCGGTGCAATTGCGCAGCAGAAACACCTTTTGCAGCTGGTTCAGCGTCCGCGCCACGGCACCCGCAGAAGCAAAGGGGCCGAAATAGCTGCCCTTTTCGGATTTCTTGCCGCGGTGCTTCTTGATCTGGGGGAAGGGATGCTCCTTGCCGATCAGGATGTTGGGGAAGGACTTGTCGTCACGCAGCAGCACGTTGTAGCGCGGTTTCAGCTGCTTGATCAGGTTCTGTTCCAGAAGCAGCGCTTCGGTTTCCGTCCGCGTCGTCAGGAACATCATCGAACAGGTCTCGAACACCATCTTGGCGATGCGGGCCGAGTGACCCGAGGGCCGGGCGTAATTCGTCACCCTCGCGCGCAAGTTGCGGGCCTTGCCGACGTACAGAACCTCGCCCTTGGTGTTCAGCATCCGGTAGACGCCGGGCGAGGCGTCCAGCGACTTCAGATAGGCCTGGATAACCTCATGGCCGGATGGAAGAATCACCTGGTCGGTCACGGTGCGGGGGCTTTCTGGAATGATGTGATTCTGGCGGTGTCTGCAATGATAGGGGGGCAGCTGACAAGAGGAAAGCTGTCCACGCTTTCTGTGGATAACGTTGCGGAGAAGTTTTCGTGAGCGCGGAAAATTCCTTGTTTTTGGCCGGTTTCGTTGAACTGCCTATTTTTTAGGCGTTTAGTCAAGCCATTGAAAGAAAATGAAAGATTTTAGACCATCCGGCAAATCCCTGATAAATCAAGGGAATTTATGAAGGATTCGTGACATGTTGGGTCAAAGTGGACAACTCGGAAGGAGTTGACATTTTCCTACTCGACACCAAGCACATCCGGGGTCGCCCAGGCCAGATGCTGGCCGCCCTCCACGGCGATCATCTGACCGGTCACAGCCGGGCTGTCGATGAAAAACCCAATGGCAGCGCAGACATCGGCGGGGCCCGCCCCGCGCCCCAGAATTGTGGCGGCGCGCTGCCGGGCAAAGTGGCTGTCGGTTTGCCGTGTGCCCTGAACGGTGGGGCCGGGGCCGACACCGTTGACCCGGACATGCGGAGCCAGCGCCTGCGCCGACAGGCGGGTCAGCGCGAACAGTCCGGCCTTGGCCAGCGAATAGGTCATGAATTCCGGCGTCGGCTTCAGCACCCGCTGGTCGATCATGTTGATGACAAGGCCCTGGGCGACAGGCTCGCCGTCAACCTCAACCGCGCGGGGCGCCTGTGCGGCAAAGGTCTGGGTCAGAACGAATGGCGCGCGCAGGTTCGAGCCGATGTGGCGGTCCCACGACGCCCGGTTGGCGGTGGCGATGTTGTCGTATTCAAAGATTGAGGCGTTGTTGACCAACAGCGTCAGCGGCCCCCCCAGTCCGTGAACCGCCGCCGGAACCAGACCGGCCAGTTGCCCCTCGTCCAGCAGATCCGCCTGCAAGGCCACGGCCCTGCGGCCAAAGGCGCGGATCTCGGCCACGGTCTGATTTGCCTCGGCGGCGGACGAGGCGTAATGCACGGCCACGTCAAACCCGCGTCCGGCCAGATAAAGGGCGATTGCGCGGCCAATCCGCTTGGCGCCCCCTGTCACCAGTGCTTTCAATCGGCCGCCCTCATCCCTTGCCGCACACGCAGGGCGCTGTCCCCAGAACCGTCCGGCCGCAATGGCCGCATTTGGCGCGGGTGGCGGTGATGACCGGCGGGACCTTGGGGCCACGCAGGAATTTCGTCACCATGCTGCCCACCATCGACAGGCCCAGCAGCAGCAACAGGAACATCACGACGATCTTGATCATCTTTACAACCCGTATTGGGCCCAGAGGGCGCGTTCCTCGACCACCGACAGCGCGTCTTCGGCCAGATTCAGGCCAAGCCGGCTGAGCAGGCTGCGCCGCTGACCATGCACAGCCAGCCGCACCTTGGCGCCATACAACTCTTTCATCTTGGGCACCAGATGGCCGACGCCATCCGCCAGCCCCAGCTCCACCGCCTGTTTGCCCGCCCAGATGTCGGCGTTGAACAGGTCGCCGTCGCCCAGCCGCGCCCCGCGCCGCCCCTTGACATGGGCGATGAAGGCCTCGTGGATCGGGGTCTGCAAGCTGCGCATCCGCTCGATATCCTCGGGCTTTTGGGGCAGGAACGGGTCGGCAAAGCTTTTGCTGCGCCCCGCCGTGACCACGCGCCGCTCGATCCCCTGGCGCGCCATCAGGTCCGGAAAACCGAAGCTGGCAAAGATCACCCCGATCGACCCCACCAGCGACGACGGATCCACCCAGATTTCGTCGGCGGCACAGGCCAGCCAATAGCCGCCCGACGCCGCCATATCTTCGACAAAGCCGTGGACCGGCACCTTTTTCTCGTCGGCCAGACGGCGGATGCGGGCTGCAATCAGGCTGGACTGGACCGCCGATCCACCGGGCGAGTTGATCTGCAGCGCCACCGCGACAGGCTTGCCCCTGGTGAAGGCCCGGTCGATCAGGCTGGCGAGCCCGGCATCCGACAGGCCGCGTGATCCCATGCCAATGGCGCCGTGCAGGCGGATGACATTGACGAGCGGCGGTTTGGGCAGAAAGGGCAATGTGAGTTTCATGCGCACAGAGGTAAGTCCGGCGGGGCTTGCGGGCAAGGGCGGAATGTTTATTCGTGGGGCATGATCGACAAGCTGGAAATGTTCATCGCCCTTGCGTCCGAGCGCCACTTTGGCCGCGCGGCCGAAGCGTGTGGCGTCACGCAGCCCAGCCTGTCCTCGGCCATCCGCCAGCTTGAGGATCAACTGGGCGTGCAACTGGTCTTTCGCGGCAGCCGGTTTCAGGGCCTGACGCCCGAGGGGCAGCGCGTGCTGGACTGGGCGCGGCGCATCGTGGGCGACATGCGGGCACTCAAGGCCGAGATGCGTTCGGTCCATCGCGGCCTGTCGGGCAATCTGCGGCTGGGGGTCATTCCGACCGCCCTGCCGATGGTCGCCGATCTGACTGCGCCCTTCGTTGCGCGCCATCCCAATGTCCGGGTGACCGTGCTGTCGCGCACCAGCGCGGAGATTCTGGCGGGGATCGAAAGCCTCGAGCTGGATGCCGGCTTGAGCTATCTGGACAATGAACCGCTTGGCCGGGTGACCCAGGTGCCGCTGTACACCGAGTTCTACCGCTTCCTCTGCGCCCCCGGCTCTGCCCTCGCCGGTCGCCCCAGGGTGACCTGGGCCGAGGTGGCGGGCCAGCCGCTGTGCCTGTTGACCGCCGACATGCAGAACCGCCGCATCGTCAACCAGCATCTGGCCGAGGTCGGGGCCAAGGTCGCGCCCACGGTCGAGTCGAACTCGACCATTGCCCTGATTGCCCATGTGAAAACCGGCGAATGGTGTTCGGTGGTGCCGATGAAGCTGGCCGAGATGTTTCAGGG
>JANMCI010000162.1:0-9479 GCA_031361245.1 Rhodobacterales bacterium | reverse complement strand
CGCGTAACGCGACCGCGCATGTCGTCCATGCTCTGATCCTCTCGGTTCCTTACTCATAAATAGTCCAATACGCTGGCCTTTGCCAGAGGGCGGAGGCTATAGGAGGGCCAGGAGGTGCCAAGATGACCAACCCAACCGCTGCCATGCTTGTGATCGGGGACGAGATCCTGTCGGGACGCACCCGCGACAGCAACATGCACCATCTGGCACTGCAGTTGACCGAGCGGGGTATCCGGCTGCACGAAGTCCGGGTTGTGGCCGATGACCATGACGCGATTGTGGCCGGTGTGGTGGCCCTGCGGGCCGGGCATGACCATGTTTTCACCTCGGGCGGCATCGGGCCGACCCATGACGACATCACCGCCGATGCCATCGCGGCGGCCTTTGGCGTCGGCATCAGCCACCGTGCCGACGCCATGGCGCTGCTGGCCGACCATTACGGCCGTCAGGGGCTGGAGTTCAATGAGGCCCGTCAGCGGATGGCGCGCATCCCGGACGGGGCCAGCCTGATCGACAACCCGGTCTCGATCGCGCCCGGCTTTACCGTCGGCAATGTCCATGTCATGGCCGGCGTCCCGCGCATCTTCGAGGCGATGGTGGCGGGGGTTCTGGCGGGTATCACCGGGGGCGCCCCGCTGATCAGCCGCTCGCACCGCGTCCTGCGCGGCGAGGGCGAGATCGCGACCGAATTCGCGGCCTTTGCCGCCGGGTATCCCGACCTGTCGATGGGGTCCTATCCGTTCAACCAGAACGGCGATTATGGCACCAATCTGGTGATCCGCGGCACGGACGAGAAGGTGCTGGACGAGGCCTTTTCCCGGCTGACCGAGCTTTTCGCATGACACCCGAAGCCCTTGCCGCAGCGCTGGAGGCGACATGGCCGCCTGCCGCATCGCGGCGGCTGGGGCCGTGGCGGCTGCGTGACGGGGCGGGCGGTGGCAAACGGGTTTCGGCGGCAACCGCCGAAGGCGCGTGGACCCCGGCCGACATCGACGCCGCCGAAGCGGCCATGCCGGACCCGCTGTTCATGATCCGCCCCGAGGATGCGGCGCTGGACAGGGCGCTGGATGACCGCGGCTATGCCAGGATCGATCCCGTGGTGGCCTATGCCGCCGCCGTATCCGGCGCAGCACCGCTGCCCGTCCTGCGGACCTTTCCCCATTGGCCGCCGCTGCAGATCGCGCTGGACCTGTGGGCCGAAGGTCATATCGGCCCCGCCCGGATCGCCGTGATGCAGCGCGCCGCGGGTCCCAAGACCGCCATTCTGGCGCGCCATGCGGACCGGGCGACCGGTGTCGCCTTTGTCGCCGTCCACGACCGCACCGCAATGCTGCACGCGCTGGAGGTCACCAGCCCCCATCGCCGCCAAGGCTCGGCCCGCACCATTCTGGCTGCGGCAGCGATCTGGGCGCGCGACAATGGTGCCGACACGCTTGCCCTTGTGGTGACCGAGGCCAACCAGCCGGCCCGTGCGCTCTATGCTTCCCAAGGGATGCAGGTTGTGGGACAGTATCACTATCGTCAATCAAGGCGGTTTGCGGTAATCCTGAACCCGAATTCGCCTGAAGAACCGCGCGAAATCTGATGGTTCTGGATCAGATGAAGCGCACACTGCTCCATGAGCCGGAAAAGGCCAAGCCGTTGCTGCACAGACTGTCCTTGATCGCGATGCTTGCGTTGTGGGCCTGTCCCGCGCTGGCCGAATTCCCGACCTTCAGCTTTCCGACGCCAGCCACGCAGATCGGACGGCGCGCGGATGCCCCGGCCGACTATGCCTTTCCGGTCGCCGCCTTTGACGGCACCACCGTGCCCAGCCGGATCGTGACGGGCGCTCTGGATCAGCGGGCCTACCGGCTTGACGGTTGGCGCGAGAACACGCTGGCCCTGCTTGGCCCGCTGCGCCCCCAGTTGGAAACCGCTGGCTACAAGGTGGTTTTTGAATGCGAGACGACGGGCTGCGGCGGCTTTGACTTCCGCTTTGGGATGAGCATCCTGCCCGAGCCACAGATGCATGTCGACCTGGGTGATTTCCGCTATCTCGTGGCCGAGAGCGCCAGCGGCGACATGGTCAGCCTGCTGGTCAGCCGTGCGCTTGATCAGGGCTATGTGCAGGTGACCTCGATCACCGAAGGGGCGGTCGCCGCGGTGTCGGGGGCCGGGGTCGCCGCTGTTGCCCCGGACGCCGCCCCGGTCATTGCGGCCCCGGCCCCCGACAGTGTCGCGGCCGCGCCGGACCCGCGGCTGCCCGCGCCGCAGCCCGGCGGTCTTGTCGGTCAGATCGACCTGACCGGGTCGGCCCCGCTGGACGATCTGGTCTTTGCCTCGGGCAAGGCCGCGCTGGAGGAGGGCGACTATGCCTCGCTCAAGGAACTGGCCGAGTGGCTGAAGGCGCATCCTGACCAAAGGGTCACGCTGGTCGGGCATACCGATGCCTCGGGCAGTCTTGCGGGCAACATTGCCCTTTCGCGGCAACGCGCCATGTCGGTGCGCGACTGGCTGATTGCGCGGCTGGGGGTGGACAAGGCGCAGGTTGATGCGCAGGGGGCGGGCTATCTTGCGCCGCGGGCCACCAATCAGACGCCCGAGGGGCGCCAGAAAAACCGAAGGGTCGAGGTGATGCTCACCTCGACCCCGCTAAAGTAGTTGATCGCCCCAGGCCCGTAGGGTGCGCATTCATGGCGCACCCCTCGCTCACCAGTTGTCCGGCCCCTTGTCGATATAGCGCCGCGCCAGAAAGTCGATGAAGGCGCGGACCTTGGGCTGGGTAAAGCGTCCCGGCGGATAGACCGCATAGATGCCCTGAACCTCGACCGGCAGGCCGGGGATGGCTTCTTCCACAAGGCCCTGCTTCATCGCGTCGGCATAAAGGAAGCTTGGCAGATAGGCGATGCCCAGTCCCGACACCGCCGCGTTCAGCAGTGATTGGCCGTCATTCACCGTCAGCCAGCCCGCCGTGCGGACCTGACGCTTTTCACCCGAGGGGGCGGTGACTTTCCAGA
Organism: Rhodobacterales bacterium; assembly: GCA_031361245.1. GTDB lineage: Bacteria > Pseudomonadota > Alphaproteobacteria > Rhodobacterales > Rhodobacteraceae > Stagnihabitans. The sequence continues at coordinate 6,480 of JANMCI010000162.1, read as the reverse complement.
CGTTGCCATTGGCCTGATTGGAATAGTGCAGCAGCTTGTGGTCGTTCAGATCGTCGATCTTGAGCGGGCGTCCGTATTTCTGGAAGTAACTGGGCGAGCCGATCATCCGCTTGGCCGTGTCGGTCAGTTTGCGGGCGCGCAGCGAGCTGTCTTCCAGATCGCCGACGCGGATGGCCATGTCAAAGCCTTCGCTGATCAGTTCGACATAGCGGTTGTTCAGCACCATGTTGACGGTGATGTCGGGATATTCCAGCAGGAAGTCCCCGAGGATGGGCGACAGCAGGTTCACCCCGAAATCGGTGGCGACGCTGATCCGCAACAGGCCCGAAGGTGCCGACTGCATCGAGGTGACCAGCGCATCCGCCTCACCCGCATCGTTCAGAACCCGCCGGGCCCGGTCATAGTAGGCCAGCCCGATTTCCGTCGGCGACACACGCCGTGTCGTCCTGTTCAGCAGGCGGGCCCCGAGGCGCGCCTCGAGGGCCGAGACGTGTTTCGAAACGGCAGATTTCGAAATCCCCATCTTCTTGGCCGCGTCCGTAAAGCCGCCTTGGTCCACGACCGTGGCAAAGGCTTCCATTTCCGTCAATCGATCCATTGTTTTCCCCAAGCGAGCAGTGTGGGCAGATGGATCACTATTGGTCGCGAATTCGGGCGAGATAGCGGCGTTGCGGCGACAGGGACGGGGTATTGTGAGGGATAGTTGAAGGCAAGGAAACGGTGGCGGGCAGACCGGGTCTGCGTAACCCTCTATATTTGTTGGGGCCGGGCGCAACAAAGGGCGGCGGCCCGCCCGAATTGGACGCAATCCTGTCCAGTTTCGGGCGCGAAAGCCGGTGCGCCCCCAGAGCGTATCGGCTTCCGCCCTAGCCCGCCGTTTCCACACAATGCCGCCGGAAGGCGCGTTTGAGCATGTCCAGTTCGGCGCGCAGCAGGTCGACCTCGGCGCGCAGGTCATCCTCCATCGCCACGCCGGTGACGATGGTGAAATGGGCGAGGGTCAGCTGGCTGGCCTTGTCGCGGATCAGAAAGGTCTGCACACCTTCGGACAACACCTCGGCTGGCACCTGAACGCGCACGGCCCAGTCGCCGGGGCGGTCGGCAATCGGCGTCACGGTGATCCCGGGCAGGACCGCTTCCAGCAGCACCACCTCCAGCAGCGGTGGCTCGGCAGCGCCTGACAGCACGCCCTCCCACACGCCAGAGCGGATGCGGGTCTTGGTCAGGAAGGGGTCGCTCATCTCTGCCTCACAATTCAGCCCGTGGCCGGCGCGAGAAGGTCACATCGCGCAGGATGACCTGATTCATCTCGGGGCCCTCGAAGATCAGGTCCACCCACAGCTTTTCGACACGCTTTTCATTCACCTTGGAATAGGCAAGATCGAACTCGACCATCACGTCCTGATCCTGCAACGGAACCTCGCGCACGATCTGTTCGATGTTCGGCCCGTGCTTGATGTTCAGCCGCGCAAAGATCTCCAGCGGCTTTTCCATCTCGACGATCAGGTCCAGCCGCACCAGATGCTTCAGCTTGAGCCCGCGCGCGGCCTCGTCCGGCAGATCCAGCACCAGCGACAGGAACGAGCCGTCAAAGCGGAACACGTCCATGCGAAAGCCGAACGGCGCGATGTCGGCTTCACGGGTGTTGCGGATCTGGCGCACCGTCAGCTCGGTCCGGCGACAGTCGTGGAAGATCGTGGTGCCCTCGCAGATCAGCGCCTTGCCGGGAACCGAGGCCATGCCCGGAACCGGCATCGGCCCTTTCCACAGCATCGGACGCCACCACCAGTCGGTGCCCATCGGCCTGCGCATGACGTTGGAGCCGATGATGGGCAAGGCCAGCCGGTGATCCGCCTCGTGGATCACCGCATCCAGATTGCGGCGCAGCGCCCGCGCCCTGCCGCGCCAGCGGCGCAGCGTGCGCAGATCGAACCCCTCGACCTTTGCGCTTGCCCTCATCCACCGCCGCAAGGAGCGCCGGTGCAGGAAAGTCTCGATCAGATCGGAAATGCGCCCTGCCATTGCCCCGTCGTACCTGTCGCCTCTGCGTTACCCGGGCATTGTTGCCCTTGTGGAAACGATTCAGTTATTGCCGCAAATCGGTAAAGACTCCACCCCCATGGCCCGCAAACTTCCGCAAAATGTTTTTCCGGTCGTGGCCATCGCGTCTGGCCGGGGCTGCGGCGGTTCTCATGATCCGGGATTGGCGGCGATCAGCGCGTCGACGGTCTGATCGACCAGCCTGCGACCGGCTTCCGGCGTCAGCGGCGTTCCTGCGGCCCCCGAGGCCGATACCGTCACCAGTCGCCCCTTGATGCCGACCACGGCGCGCCAGTAGTCTCCGGCGACGCGGTCCTTCAGATGCAGCATCAGCCTGCCGCCTACCATGCCCGATTCCAGCACCTCGACATCCTCGGCCCGTCCGCTGCGCGACAACGCGCGCCGCCCGGCGGGGGAGGACATGAAGGCGCGCAGGGTCTCGGTGTCGGCCAGCATGACCCCGGCCGAGGCCGCGCGTCCGATCGTGACCGTGACAAGGGCCGCGGCGACCTGCCCCCCCTGGATGCAGCGCCCGATCAGCACCACGGCGCTGTCGGACGCGGAACTCGCCGTCTGGGTGCCAACGCAATAGTACAGCGGCGCCCGAACGCGGATCTGGCCGTTCAGCACGGCGACCTGACCCGTCGCCCCGACCATGCCGTCGCAAGCCGCCAGCGCCAGCATCGCCGTCATTGCAAGCCAATGCAGCGGTCTCACAGCCGCAGTCCGGTCTTGAGGTTCGGGCGGGTCATGGTGCTTCCTTGGCGGGGCGAATCCTTGTGGCAGAGGGTTACGAACCCCGCCGCGCCAGAGCAAGGGGAATCCAGATGCATTCGCGGCGCATATCCCGATTGCACCGGCGCGGGCCCGTCGCTAGCCTGCCGAAAAAGGAGCCGCGATGCCGCCCTTTCACGCGCCCTATCTGGCGCTCAACGCCTTTGTCGCCCCCGCACGGCCCCGGCCCGAACTGTGGCGCACGCTCATGGGTGTGGTGCTGCTTGGCATCTTCGGCTTTCTGGTGTCGCAAGCCGTCTTTTTCAGCCTGATTGCGGCGCTTGGCCCGCAAGGCGCCCGCGCGGCCGTGATCGAGTTGGCCACCGGAGCGTCGCCCGCATCGGTCATAGCCCTGCTTTTCAGCTATCTGCCCCTGACGATCGGGCTGGCGCTGGGGCTGGCGCTGATGATGCGGCGCGGCCTGTTCAGCCTGACAGGCCCGGTCGGCCCGGCCTTTCGCGCCTTCCTGCTGGTTGGGCTGCCGCTGACCGGATTGTGGCTGATCCTGCTGCCCCTCTCGACGCTGTCAAAGGACGTGATCCCGCATCTGACGGTCTGGCAGCAGCTGCCATGGCTGCCGCTGGCGGTGTTGGGCCTGTTCGTGCAGACCGGGACGGAGGAGCTGATGTTTCGCGGGTATCTGCAGCAGCAGCTTGCGGTGCGGTTCCGTTCGGCGTGGGTCTGGATGGTGCTGCCCTCGGTGCTGTTCGGACTGGTGCACTATTCGCCCCAGCAATATGGCGCGGTGGCGGCCCTTGTGGTGCTGTGGTCGGGGCTGTTCGGCCTTGCCGCCGCCGACCTGACCGCGCGCACCGGCAATCTGGGCGCGGCGGTGGGGCTGCATTTCGCCAACAATGCCTCGGCGGTGCTCATGGTCGGCTTCAAGGGCAATGTTGGCGGGTTGGCGCTTTACAACTCCATGATTGACCCAGCGGATGTCAGCGGGGTGGTGCTGTACCTCGGGATCGACACCGTGGCGCTGGCGATCAGCTGGCTGGCGGCGCGGGTGTTGCTGCGGGTCTGAGCTGGTCAGATGCCGGCATACCACTCATAGCCGCGGTCGGCCCAATAGCTGCCCCGCCCGCCGCCAAGTCCCGCCAGACTGTCCACCAGTTCGATCTGGCGGACGTATTTGGCCATCTTGTAGCCCAGTTGCCGCTCGACCCGCAGGCGCAAGGGCGCGCCATTGGCCATCGGCAGCGGCTTGTCGTTCATACCCCAGGCGAGGATGGTCTGCGGGTGGCGGGCGTCCACCATGTCGATGCTTTCGTAATACAGCACCTCGCCCGCCAGACTGCGCTCGATGGTGTCAAAGCAGTGGAACACCGCATAACGGGCGTTCAGCAGGGGCTTGGCGCGGTCCAGCACCAGCGACAGCGGCACGCCGGTCCATTTGGCAATGCAGCTCCACCCCTCGACACAGTCATGCCGGGTTATCTGGGTGCGGGCGGGCAGAGCGGTCAGCTCGCGGTAGGGGATGGACAGGGGCTGCTCGACCAGTCCCACGACCTCCAGCCGGTAATTGGCAAAGGCGCCGGCCTGCAGGTCAAGGTATTCCGCACTTTCGACCGAGGTCGAGCCGTTGGGACGCTGGCCCTGCCGTATGTCGGCTTGCGTGAACTCGGGCGCCAGACGGTCGCCCAGCAAAAGGCGCTGTGCCGTCATGGTCAGGTTTTCGGCCCCCTGCATCAGGGCGCGCAAGCCGCTGTCGCCGGTCAGCCCGTCCAGGAGCGTGCAGCCCGACAGCCCCGCCGCCGCCCCGCCGAGCAAAAGATTACGCCGCGTGATCATTGTCGCCTCCTGCGGAAGAACGGGCATCGGTACGATACCAGCCGGTGATGATGGAGCGGATTTCATTCAGCGGCCCGGCGGCCAGGATCATCACCATGTGGATGACGAAAAAGCCTGCCAGCACCACCATCATGGCAAAGTGGATGGTGCGCGCCGTCTGCCGCCCGCCGAACAGATCCAGAAGCCACGGCGCCACGGCGTTGAAGGCCGGCGACATCGTCAGGCCGGTGGCGATGATCAGCGGCAGCGCCACGAACAGCACCCCGGCATAGGCCAGCTTTTGCAGCACGTTGTAGTCGCGCCCGTGGTGAAACCGCAGGCGCAGATGGTTCGCCACGTCCTGCGGCAACCCCCTGATGTCCCGCCCCGTCGGGATCAGCGCCCTGACATGGCCGTTCAGGACCGAGGCCACGCCCCAGATCACCAGCGTCGCCACCAGCCCCCAGGCAAAGAAGAAGTGGATGACCCGCCCGGTCGCCAGCGACCGCCCCGACGGCATGGTCAGCGCCCCCGGCACGCCCCCGGTGGTCAAAAGCGCGTTGTCATAGTCAAACCCCGCCTCCTTGCCGATGTGCAGGATCGGATGGGCGTTGAAGATCTGCAGCCCGCTGAACAGCAGAAAGAACAGACAGATCGCCCACAGCCAGTGGGTGATCCGCGTCACCGCTCTTTGTCGGTAGATGAGTGGTCCCTGTGACATTCTGTCCTCCCCCGTTGCAAAGGTTACGCGGTCAGGTCGGCAAAAGTTTCAACTTCCCGGCGCAAATACGCATTGACCCTCCACACTCCACACGCCTCAATGATCCCAAGGCGTGGAGGTGGCGCGAAGCTCGAAGTTCTGACCCTGCGCTACGGCCAGCTTTCCGATCTCGTCCAAGTCGTTATCAGCATTGGTATTATCGTCCTCGGCGGCCTGATTTACCATACCCAAAGGCGTCGGGCGGACCTGCCGCTCAGCCGGTCACATTTCTTCATGCTCGGCGAACTGGCCTTAGCTCTTCTGGCCGCCAATCAGCTGTGGTGGTTGCTCTGCATCCCGGCAGTCATGCACCGGGTGACGTTTCTGCTTCTGTGCTCCGACATCGCCTCTGTGCTGATCTTCGGGGCCTGCAGCGCCCATATCGCCGTGGGTCGGTCCCTTGACGCTTGTGGCCATGGCGGCAGGGCGTGGCTCAGCTGCGTGCCCTTCGGCAACCTTGTGTCGCTGTTCAAGCCGAGACAGACCCCCGACGGCCAGCCCCGGCGCGGTTCAAGCGGCATGGTCGTCGCCGGCCTGTTGCTCTTCGTCCTTGGCCGCATCATCACAGCGTCGGTCTCGGACAGCGCTGCCAGTCTCGCCCTGCACCTGAGGGCCGACCCCGAAGCCATCGCCGTGGCCCGGACCCTGACCATGCGGGCCAAAGGCATCGAGGCGGCACTTGACGAACTGATCGCGGCCACGGGAGCGCCGTTGCAGGTGGACACCGACCTGCTGCTTGCCGCGGTGACACGGCAGGGCAGCCGCATCAGCTGTGACCATGTGCTGGACAGTCCCGACGCGACCCTGCCGGACGCCGCCTGTCGCCGCAAGGTGCGCGACGGCATGTGCTCGGGCCTGATGCTTTATCTGCGCGAGGGAGCGTCCGCCCAGATCCGTCAATCCCGCACCGATGGGGTCGAGGTGCTTGACCTGTCCGTCACCGAATGCACCGCTTGACCTGATTGCAATTCTCGGCCCCCCGGACTATCTCGGAGCCAACACAAGCGACCGAAAGGCCAGCCGATGAACTGGATCTCCAACTACGTCCGCCCCAAGATCAACTCGCTGTTCTCGCGGCGCGAGGTGCCGGACAATCTGTGGTCCAAGTGCAGCGAATGCGGCACCATGCTGTTTCA
>JANMCI010000154.1:0-4083 GCA_031361245.1 Rhodobacterales bacterium | reverse complement strand
TGAGGGCGGCTTTGATCAGGGGCAGGCGGTCGGCGGGATGGGGGGTGATGTCGAGCACGTCGATTGCGGGGTCGTCGATCAGGTCGTGCGGGTCTTGGGTGACGCGGGCGGTCGGGGCGAATTCGGCGGCCTTGGCGCGGGCCCTGTCGATCGTGCGGTTGCAGATCGCGGCAACCTCCCAACCCGCCGTGCGGTAGGCGTCCAGATGGGCGGCGGCGATACCGCCCGCGCCAATCAGGCCGATGCGGGGGCGAAAGCTGCGGGGCATGGGGGGGAGGTAGGGCAGATCGGGGGCTGCGATGTCGGGTTGGTCCGCCGATTTCAGGGCATAGGTGTCGGCGCTTGGCTCGGTCATGGCACGAGCGCCACTGTGCGCTTTTCGGCGGCCGAACGGGCGGCGGTATCGACGATGCGCTGACCGAGGAGGCTGACGGCGGGGTCCAGGGGGCCGGTGATCTTTTCCCCCCTGGCAAGGCAGTCAAGGACATATTCGACTGCGGCGCGGCGACCGGGCGGCAGCGGGTCAGCCGGGATCGGGTGCGGGGTCGGGTTGGCGCGGGTCTGGACCATGACATGGGGCGCGTAATCGGGGCTTTGGATCGTGCCTTCGGATCCCACGAAGGTAAAGCCGCAGGTCGGCTGGGGCTGGATGGTCCAGGGGTCGGTGAAGGTGCCCCAGCGCGTCTCCATCCGGGAGAGGCCGCTGGCATAGCGCAGGACGGTGACCGAGTGCTGATCAACCTCGATCCCGGTTGTGAGGTCGGTGGTGCAGGTCACTTCGAGGGGTTCTCGGCCGTTCATGAACCAGGTGCCAAGGGTGGTGCCATAGCCGAGGTAGTCCAAAAGACTGCCACCGCCCGCGGCGCGTTTATACCACCACGAGGTGGGTTTGCGGGCCTCGACTTCTTCCGGCGTCACGGCGACCTTGTCGGCAAGGTGGAACAGCGGGCCGCGGTTGCCGTCGTAGAAATGGACCTCGCAGAGGTCGCCGATCATCCCCTCGTCGATCAGGCGTTTGGCGGTGACATGGGAGGGCACCCAGGCAAGGGGCCAGTTGATGACAAGGGTTTTGCCCGCGCCCGCCATCGCGGCGATCATCCGGCGGGCGTCGGCAGCGGAGGCTGCGAAGGGTTTTTCGACAAAGACATGCAGGCCCCGGGCGGCCAGACGCTCGGTATGGCTGGCGTGGTCGGCGGTGGCGGAGCACAGGATGGCGAGGTCGGCGCGGGTGGCGAGACAGGCGTCGAGGTTGGTGAACACGCGCTCGGGCGGGATGCTGAAACTGGCGATGGCGCTGGCCATGCGGGCGGGGTCGGGGTCGAAGATGCCGGCGATTTCGGCGTCAGGGTGATCGTGGACCTGTCGCAGCAGATCCCCCATGTGCATGTGGTCAAAGCTGATGCCGAGGATGCGGAACTTGGCCATGGCCCTGCCCTTTCAGGTTTGCGCGGTCAGGCGGATGTAGGCGGCGGTGACGGCGAGGATGATGAGGCCGAACAGGATGCGGCGCGCCCCTTCGGGCATTTGCAGAAGGGTCAGCATGGTCGCCAGCACCGTCAGGATCAGCGCCCCCACGATGGTGCCGCCAAAGCCGCCGCGCCCGCCAAAGATCGAGGTCCCGCCGACCACCGCCGCTGCAACCGACGGCAGGTCAAGCGGCAACACAAGCGACAGCGACGGGGTCTTGACGATGCCGATGTAAAGCATCCCCGTCAGGCCCGCGATCAGGCCGGAAAGGGAATAAAGCGTCAGCAACACCTGCCATGAGCGGACGCCGGACAGACGGGCGGCGGCCTCGTTCGAGCCCACGGCATAGAGCAGGCGGCCAAAGCCGGTGCGGCGCTGGGCCCAGATCAAGAGGGCGGCGAAGGGGATGAACAGGACCAGACCGTTCGGCAGGCCAAGCGTGCGGCCGATGCCGAGCCAGAGCAGGACATCAGGAATCCGGTAGCCGGTGGCAATGACATAGCGCTGATAGGCCAGGAGGCACCCAAAGCCGATCAACCCGGTGCCAAGGGTCATGATCAGCGGATGCACCCGGCAGACGGCGACGCCAAAGCCGTTGACCAGCCCGGCCACCAGCGCGCAGGCCATCGCAATCGCCAGCGCTGCGGGAATGCCGACCAGCGGCACCAGCGTCGCCATGACAAAGGCGGTGATGGTGGCCACCGTGCCCGCCGACAGATCAATCCCGCCGGTCAGCATGGTCAGGGTCTGGCACGCCGCCAGCATGGCCAGCGGGATCGCCACCTTGATCGTGTTGGCCAGCCAGCGCGAATTTACCACGCCGGGGTTCATCAACTCCAGCATGCCGATCAGGGCGAACAGCAGCAGGATCAGTGGCACCAGCGGGCGGTCGGCCAGAAAGCGGCCAAACCGGCTCAGCGCGGACGGGGCGGCAGCCAATGCAGTCATGTCATCCGCCCCCTGAGCGCCATCAGCCCGCCAAACATCACCACGGCCACCATGATCGAGCCTTCGACGATGGTGGTCACATTGGGATCGAAATTCATCAGCGTCAGGTCCATCCGCACCAGACGCAGCACCAGAACGGCAAGGATCGGCCCCAAAAGCCCCCCTCGCCCCCCACCCAGCCTTACCCCGCCCAGCACGACGGCGGCGACCGCGGCCATCAGATAGGGGCCGGGGATCGGCTCGCCTATCCCGGTGGACAGCGTGACCGACAGCCCGCCAAGGGCCGCAAAAAGCCCGGCGACGGCATAGGAGGCGATCTTGACCCGGCCCACCGGCACGCCGGAGCGGAAGGCCGCCAGCGGGTCGGACCCGATGGCATAGAACATCAGGCCCAATTTGGTGCGGCGGATCGGCAGCCAGATCAGCGCCGCAGCGACGAGCAGAAACACCAGCGCCTTGGGCAGCCATCCAAGCCCCGGCAACGCCACTCCACCGACAATCAGGGCGCGCAGCATCGCCGCCGCCCCGCCCCCCGGCGCGTTCAGGATCAACAGCGCCACCCCGCCCCAGACATAGAGCATGGCCAAGGTGACCACGATGTCGGGCACCCGTGTCAGCACGACCAAGGTGCCGTTGATCGTCCCCATGGCCAGCCCCAAGCCCAACACCAGCGCCACGACGGGCAGCGCCAATCCCTCGCTGCCCTCTGCCATCAGCACGGCCCCGCTGACCGAACAGACCGCCATCATCGACGCCATGCTGAGGTCAATTCCTCCCGCGATCACCACCACCGCCATGCCGCAGGTCGCCAGCGCATAGGGCAGCGCGGCGCGGGCAAGGGAGTCCAGCCCCGAGACGCCGAAATCAGGCTGGATGACCTTGGTCGCGACCAAAAGCAGCGCCAGAAGCACGGCCAGTCCCGCAGCCCAGGCGTTCTGGAGGAGAAGTCGGCTCATGGGGCGGCCTCTGCCATCAGGCCATAGGCGGCGCGCATCAGGGTCGGCTCATCGGCGTCGGCCGCCTCGATCCGGCCGACGACGCGGCCGCCAAAGATCACCACGGCGCGGTCGCAGGCCAGCCGCACCTCGGCCAGTTCCGAGGTGTAATAAAGCACCGCCGCGCCCTGATCGGCCAGATCGCGGACCAGCGCGTAGATCTGCCGCTTGGTGCGGATGTCGATGCCGCGGGTGGGGTCGAACAGCAGAAGGGTTTCAACGCCGCGCGCGATCCAGCGGGCGATGGTGACCTTTTGCTGATTGCCGCCCGACAGCCGCCGCACCTCGCCCATCGCGCGGGTGTCGATCTGCAAACGGCCGATGGCGGAGGCGACGCGCGCGCCCTCGTCGCGCATCGGGATCATGCCCCAGTTGCGCGGCCGGGCCAGCAGCGGCAAGGCAATGTTCTCGCGCACCGAGCGCGACATCAGAAGCGCCCGCGCCCGGTCGCCCGGCACCAGCGTCAAACCGGCAGCGATGGCATCGGCAGGGTGGCGGAAACTGGTCTCTGCGCCGTCGATGGCGATGCTGCCGCTGGTGGCGCGGCGGTTCCCGGCGAGGGCATCGAACAATTCGTCCTGCCCCTGCCCCTCCAGCGCCACGACACCCAGAACCTCGCCGGCGCGCAGATCAAACGAGACATCGGCCAGCCGCGTCCCCGCCGCCAGATGCG
>JANMCI010000370.1:0-1818 GCA_031361245.1 Rhodobacterales bacterium | reverse complement strand
CTGCGAAAGGCCGCCGAGCGCAGCAAGGAAGCCGTCTGGCGAAGGATCGGCTCGCTCCTGGACCAGTTCAGCCCACAGGAATGCGAAAATTACCTCAGAAACTCAGGGTATGGTTCCGTATAATCCCATCCCGCTCTAGCTTGATCTTCCCAACATCGAAAACGCCCCCTTGAGCCGCCCCAATCCTTCGGACAGGCGTTCGGGCTCGTCCCAGATTCTGGGCGTGAGCATGTGCCAAAGCGCGTTCTTGAACCCCCGCAACCACGGCACCGACATCCCGTATTTGCGGGCTACATAGATGCGCGAGCGTGTCCAGTGGTAGCCCTTGAAGCGCAGCAAGGACCGCGACGGAGCAGAGCTTTTGCCAGAGAGATGAACGACCTTTGCGCTGGGCACGAGCAGCAGGGTGCCGCCCGCTGCCCGCAGGCGCGCGGAAATGTCGTCATCCTCGTAGTAAAGGAAAATGGCCGGATCAAAACCGCCTATGGCGCGGAACGCATCGCGTCGGACCAGAAAGGCAGCCCCCGACAGAGAGGAGACGACCAGATCGACTTGACCCGGATCCTCCGGTGTCAGCGGCTCGTGGCCGGTCAGCATGGAGCCGCGCTTGTAGCTCAAACTGCCGTCTTCCCCCATGAGCGCAGGGCCAAAGCCAACGGCCTTTGGGTTATTGCGCGCCGATTGAAGCAGGAGTTGCAGGCTTTCAGGCAGCAGACGGGCATCCGGATTCAAGAACAGCAAGAATTCGGTTTCCGCCTGTTCGGCACCGATGTTGCAGGCGCCGCCAAAGCCAATGTTCTGCGCGGGAACCACAACCTTCCCGCCGAAGGCCCTCACCAGGGCACGCGCGCCGTCATCAGGGCCGTTGTCGACCACCACCAGCGGGCAATTCCCGGGCAGGCCGGCGAGAAACTCCGGCAGGGCGTCCACGCTGCTGTATGCGACCGAAATTACGGCAACCAACGCGTTTTCCATCAATCACCCCGTATGAAAATGGGGCACCGGCCATGCCGGAGCCCCCTATTTTCCTGACCCAAGCCTCAGGCTTCGGCTTCGGCCTTTTCAGCGATTTCCAGACCGGTTTCCTGATCGACCATCTTCATGCCAAGGCGCACCTTGCCGCGGTCGTCAAAGCCCAGAAGTTTCACTTTCACTTCCTGACCTTCCTTCAGCGCCTCGTTCGGGTGGTTCAGGCGCTTGTTGGCGATCTGGGACACGTGGACCAGACCGTCGCGCTTGCCGAAGAAGTTCACGAAGGCGCCGAAATCGACCAGCTTCACCACTTTGCCGGTGTAGATCTGGCCCTCTTCCGGCTCAGCCACGATCGACCAGATCATTTCGTAAGCCTTCTTGATGGCCTTCTGGTCATTCGAAGCGATCTTGATCACGCCGTCGTCGTTGATGTCGACCTTGGCGCCGGAAACCTCGACGATTTCGCGGATGACCTTGCCGCCAGAGCCGATGACTTCACGGATCTTGTCGGTCGGGATCTGAAGAGTTTCGATCTTGGGCGCATATTCGGAGAAGCCGGCCGGGGCCGACAGCGCCTTGTTCATTTCGTCCAGGATGTGCAGGCGGCCATCACGGGCTTGGGCCAGAGCCTGCGCCATGATCTCGGGCGTGATGCCCGCGACCTTGATGTCCATCTGCATCGTGGTGATGCCGTTGGCGGTACCTGCGACCTTGAAGTCCATGTCGCCGAGGTGATCCTCGTCGCCAAGGATGTCGGTCAGAACGGCCCAGCGGCCGTCGTCCTCAAGGATCAGACCCATTGCCACGCCGGCAACCGGCGATTTCAGCGGAACGCCCGCGTCCATC
>JANMCI010000153.1:0-10524 GCA_031361245.1 Rhodobacterales bacterium | reverse complement strand
CGGAGGCAAGGATCTCGGGGGTCACACCCATGCGCTCGCGCACTTTGGGCGGCAGGACAAGACGGCCATCCTCGTCGATCTCGACCTCGGCCGAGCGGGTGACGAAGGCGAGCTCGAGCGCGGCTTTCTGTTTGCCGATCGGGTGGCGGGCAATCATGTCGTAGAGGTCCTGCGCGCCCTTGGACGAGAAGCATTGCACATGCCTGCCGCCGGCGCCGTAGACCATGATGACGCAGGCGCGGGCGCTTTCGGTGAGGGTGGCCTGTTCAAGGATACGCCGCAAAGGCGCCGGGATCGAGACCCGCGCCTTGCTGTCTACCTTCTGGTAGAACTCGCCCTTGAATGCCTCGGTTCCCACGCCTTGCGGCCCTTCTTGTTGGCCCCGAATGCGGGCCGGAAATGAAATAGGCGGACCCTGCTGCTGCCACTGCCGGGTCCGCCTTCTGTCCCATCGCTGGGCGTCCAGCTGCGCGCGCCACCTTGGGGGAGATGTCTGCTCGCCCGCGCGCCGGATCTCTTTTTGGCAAGACGTGGCCTGTATGAAGCCTGCCGTTTATTTTCGCCTGTTCGGGGTCTTTGGCTGCCCCTGCCTTGTTGTCGTCTTGCCGTGCATTAGGGATGCCATGGTATTTCATGGAACTCAACTGTTTTCTATGGGTTGAGCCAACATATCTTGTGTGAAAAGGGGCGTCAGAACAGCATCTTGTGTCAGATTGAGCGGGTTTGTGACGGGCGATCACCAATAGGTAGCGCAAAGGTGAGAATTGTTTACCAGATATAGACAATCCGCCGATGTGGGGTTTGTTCCCATGAAATCCCGCAGACTGGCGAAAAAATTGCCAGAGCGGGGCGCGATTGTGGGCGGAACCGTAAACAATCCTGCCATGACAGGCTGAATGTCGCCGATTTATGGCAATTTCACGGCAAGGTGATTCGTTTTTGAAAATAATTCGCAAAGGGGGCAGCGCTTGCAGTCACCCGGGGCGGCGGTCATTGTCGGCGCGGGTTGGCAAGGGGGGTTCGATGATTCCGGTTCAGGGCTATCAGGGGCGGAAAGTGGCGGTGCTGGGTCTGGGCCGGTCCGGGCTGGCAACGGCGCGTGCGCTGGTGGCGGGCGGGGCGGAGGCGCTCATGTGGGACGACAGCCCGGAAGCGCGGATCAAGGCCGAGGCGGACGGGTTTCAATGCACCGACCTGGCACGCCACGCGGCGCTGGAGGGGGTGGCTGCACTGATCACCTCGCCCGGCATCCCGCATCTCTATCCGCAGCCGCACAAGGTGATCGCGCGGGCCTATGAGCTGGGCGTGCCGGTCGACAATGACATCGGCCTGTTCTTTCGCAGCTATGCGACGCCGGACTGGGACGATTTCGAGACGACGCCGCGGGTGGTCTGCGTGACCGGATCGAACGGGAAATCGACGACGACGGCGCTGATCCATCATATCCTGCAGGTGGCAGGGCGGCCGTGTCAGATGGCGGGGAACATCGGGCGGGGGGTCCTGGATATCAAACCGGCGCAGGATGGCGAGGTCGTGGTGCTGGAGCTGTCCAGTTATCAGACCGACCTCGCGCGCGCGCTGACGCCGGACGTTGCGGTGTTCACCAACCTGTCGCCCGACCATCTGGACCGTCATGGCGGGATGGGCGGCTATTTCGCCGCCAAGCGGCGGCTCTTTGCCGAGGGCGGCCCGGACCGGGCGGTGATTGGCGTCGATGAGGCGGAGGGGCGCTATCTCGCGGGACAATTGGCCGAGGGGCCAGCGGATGACCGGGTGATCCGCATCTCGTCGGGGCAAAAGCTGGAGGGCTTTGGCTGGGCGGTCTTTGCCCGCAAGGGGTTTCTGGCGGAGTGGCGCAAGGGCAAGCAGGTCGCCTCGATCGACCTGCGCGAGGTCGCGGGGCTGCCGGGGGCGCATAATCATCAGAATGCCTGTGCGGCCTATGCGGCCTGCCGGTCTTTGGGGGTGGCGCCCAAGCTGATCGAGGGGGCGTTTCACAGTTTCGCCGGTCTGCCGCATCGCAGCCAGTTGGTGGGCGAAAAGGGCGGCGTGAGGTTCATCAATGACAGCAAGGCGACGAATGTGGACAGCGCGTCCAAGGCGTTGCAGGCCTTTGGGGCGATCCGCTGGATTGCCGGGGGTCTGGGCAAGGAGGGGGGCCTCAAGGGGCTGCTGCCCTTTCTGGGGTCGGTGAAGAAGGCCTATCTGATCGGCCATTCGGCGCGGGATTTCGCGCTGGAACTGGGCGATCTGCCGCACGAGATCTGCGAGACGATGGAGCGGGCGGTTGCGCGGGCGGCGGCGGAGGCCGAGGCGGGGGAGGTGGTTCTGCTCGCTCCGGCGGCGGCGTCGTTCGACCAGTATCCGAATTTCGAGGTCAGGGGCGATGACTTTGCGGCGCGGGTCAAGGCGCTGATTGGCTAGTGTCCGCATGTGGACACTTTCGGAAAGTGTTTCATATCAATGTATTATGATCTTGCGTTAACCAGATGGCAAGGTCTTGGGCGGGTGCCCTGTGCGCCGTGCGGCCCCCCAATACCGAACAGGGATCGCCAAGAACCTTTCCCGACGTCGGGAAATCAAGCGATACTGCCGGTCTGCCTTTGCCACACTGACCAGCGCGAGACCGGATCGGCCTTTGCCACCCTTGCCTGGATCGAGATGTCGCTGGTAGATCTTGTTGGCGGAGCGGTTGAGGCCGTGCCGGTGCCCTCGCCATCGGGCAGGGGGCATGGGTCCGTCGCTGCCCGGTTTGCAGGGTGGCCTCGTGGAGCCACTATGACGGTGTGGGTGGGAACGCTGGACAGTCCCGCTGCCTTTGCGCCGCAAGTGCATGGCTAGAGGTCCACCAAACGGGACTGGCTGGAGCTGGACGAGCCGGCCGAAAGTCTGGCGCGGCTGCGGGCGATTGAGACAGGCAGGGAGGCGTCATGACGGCGACAAGCGAAGTTGCGGGGGGCCAAGCGGGGGCCGAAATGGCGGGCCGATGCACCTGTGGTGAGGTGCGCTACCGCATGACGGCGCGGCCGCTGTTCGTGCATGCCTGTCATTGCACCTGGTGCCAGCGCGAAACCGGATCGGCCTTTGCGCTGAATGCGATGATCGAGGCGGGGTTCGTCGAGCTGCTGGCGGGCGTGCCGGAGGAAGTGGTGACGCCCTCTGCGTCTGGCAAGGGGCAAATCATTGCGCGCTGTCCGACCTGCAAGGTGGCGCTGTGGAGCCATTATGCCGGCGCCGGGCGCAAGGTAGCGTTCGTGCGGGTGGGGACCATGCAGGACCCCGATCTGTGCCCGCCGGACATTCATATCTACACCGCGACCAAGCTGGACTGGCTGGTTCTGGACACCTCGGTGCCGGTGGTGCCGGAATGGTATGACTGGAAGCTGCACTGGCCGCCGGAAAGCATTGCCCGCCGCGCGGCGCTGCGGGCCAAGCCCTGAGCGGAGGCAACTGCCGATGCCGCCACGGTCTGAATCCGCCCGCGGCCCAGACTGCGGAATGGGGAGCTAGGGCGAGCTATGTGCAGATGCGCAGATGTGGTAGCATCCACGCACGTCAGTTCGGAAAAGGAGTACTCACATGCCGCTTTATCTGACCCGATTCAGCTACACCCCCGAAACCTGGGCGCGATTGACGAAAAACCCCGAGGACCGTCGCAAGGCCGCAACCAGATACATCGAATCCGTCGGCGGCAAGCTGCACGGGTTCTGGTACGCCTTCGGTGCGCACGACGGCTACAACCTGTGGGAAGCGCCCGACAATGTGTCGATGGCCGCCGTCGCGATAGCGATTGGCGGCGGCGGGGCGCTGTCGAAGTTCGAAACCACGGTGCTGATGAGCGTCGAGGACACCATGGAGGCGCTGGCCCGTGCCCAGAAGGTGGGCTACGTCAAGCCGGGGCAGGGGTAAGGGGCCGGCGTCAGTCCTGACGGGCCGACGGCGCGCGGCCCTGCAGGGCGATCTGTCAGGCATTCGGCCGGGGTTTCGCCGCGGCCCCGGCGGAATGGTGCGCTGAAGCACACCCTACATGACCGCGCCCATGGCCCAGGGCACGAATTCGGCGCCGCCGAAGCCCAGTTCCTCGGATTTGGTCTGCTTGCCCGAGGCGACGGCGAGGAACATCTCGAAAATCTCGTTGGCCTTGGTTTGCAGGCTGACCCCTGCGGTGATGATGTCGCCGCAGTTGATGTCCATGTCGTCGGACATGCGCGCGTACATCTCGGAATTGGTGGCGAGCTTGATGCAGGGGGTGGGTTTGTAGCCTGAGACGCTGCCCCGCCCGGTGGTAAAGACGATCAGATTGGCGCCGGAGGCGATCTGGCCCGTCACCGAGGTCGGGTCATAGCCGGGGCTGTCCATATAGACAAAGCCATGTTCGGTGATGGGTTCGGCGAATTTGTAAACCTGCGTCAGGGGAGCGGTGCCGCCCTTGGCCACAGCACCAAGGCTTTTTTCCAGAATGGTGGTGAGCCCCCCCTTCTTGTTGCCGGGCGAGGGGTTGTTGTCCATCTCGCCGCCGTTGCGGGCGGTGTAGTCCTCCCACCACTTGATGCGCTCGACGATCTTTTCGCCAACCTCGCGCGACACGGCGCGGCGGGTCAACAGGTGTTCGGCACCGTAGATTTCGGGGGTTTCGGACAGGATCGTGGTGCCGCCGTGGGCGACCAGCAGGTCGGAGGCGGCGCCGAGCGCCGGGTTGGCGGTGATGCCGGAATAGCCGTCAGAGCCGCCGCATTGCATGCCGATCATCAGGTGGTCAAGACCGGCGGGGGCGCGGGCAAATTCGTTGGCGACGACCGCCATTTCCTTGAGCACGGCAATGCCGCGGTCGATGGTCTTGCGGGTGCCGCCGGTCTGCTGGATGGTCATGTAGCGGAAGTTGCCGTCCTTGCGCATCCGGCCCGCGCCGATAAGGTCGGGGATCTGCATGACCTCACACCCCAGACCGACCAGCAGGATGCCGCCGAAATTGGGGTTGCGGGCATAGCCCTTGAGCGTGCGGAACAGGGTGTCATAGCCCTCGTCGTGGCCCGACATGCCGCAACCGGTGCCGTGGACGATGGGCACCACGCCGTCGATATTGGGGAAGGCGTCAAGCCAGCCGTCCCGCTCGCACGCCTCGGCGATCATCTTGGCAACCGAGCCTGAACAGTTCACCGAGGTCAGGATGCCAAGGTAGTTGCGGGTACCGACCGTGCCGTCCTGCCGGTGATAGCCCATGAAGCTGCGCTTTTGGGTGACGGTCGGCTGGGGGTTATGCTCGGAGGCGAAGGCATAGTCGAGGTCATGGCTGCCGATGCCAAGGTTGTGGGTGTGGATATGCTCGCCCGCCGCGATGGGATGGGTGGCGACGCCGATGATCTGGCCGTAGCGCAGCACGTTCTGGCCGGGGGCAATCGCGGAGGTGGCGATCTTGTGGCCGCGCGGGATGGCGGTGGCGAGGGGGGCGGACAGTTCGGCCAGCGTGGACCCGGCGGGCAGGTCAGCCAGCGCGATGATGACATTGTCCGAAGGGTGCAGGCGGATCACAGTGGGCGGCATGGCTCTGGCCTTTCTGGGCGGATGTGGCGGGGGCTTTGCTTGACAGCGGATCGGCCCCAGCTAACATGTTAGTATGCTACAAGGTGAAGCGATGCCAGTTCAAGGGGAAGCGTTCGACGTCGAATTGCCGCCACGCCGGGCGCTGCGGACGCTGACGGCGTTTCGCGGGTCGTTGGCGCAGCGGGTCTACGCGGCGCTGCGGGAAGCGATACTGAACCTGAGCCTGCGACCCGGCGACATCCTGCGCAAACCCGAGATCTGCGAGACTCTGGGCGTGTCGCGCAGTCCGGTCAGCGAGGCGGTGGCGCGGCTGGCGGTCGAGCATCTGGTGCAGGTCGTCCCACAGGCCGGGACTTATGTGGCGCGGTTTTCATGGGCCGAGATCCGCGAGGGGGCCTTTCTGCGGGAGGCGCTGGAACTGGCCGCGGTCGAGCAGGTGGCACGGACGGTGACCGAGGAGGAGCTGGTCCAGTTGCGCCGCAACCTGCGCCTGCAGGCCGGGCTGATCGAGGATCGCGATGTGGCGGGGTTTTACCAGTCGGATGCCGAGATGCACGAGCTGATCCTCAGTTTCACCGGGTTCCGCCGTCTGGCCGTGCTGGCCGATGCGTCCTGGGTCCATGTGAACCGGGCCAGACAGCTGATCCTGCCGCAGCCCGGCCGTGTCGGGGACACGTTGGCCGAACACCGCGCCATCGTGGCCGCCATCGAGGCGCGCGATCCGGTGGCGGCTCGGGCGGCGACCAAGGCCCATTTGGGAAAACTGATTGGCATTCTGGAGCCGATAGCGCAGAACCGCCCAGACCTTTTCGATCCGGAGTAGCCATGACCCTGCCCAACCGGCCGCGCTATGCGGGGCGCCTCAATGCGTTCAAGCTGGGGCTGGTCAAGCCCTCGGTCGCCGATCTGATCGCGAGGGTTGCGACGGTGAAGGGGCTGGATGCGGCCGATCTGAACTATCCCGATCACTTCGAGGGCTATGCGCCTGCGGCGCTTGGCCGGGTGATGGCCGATCATGGGATTGCGCTGAACGGGTTGGCAATGCGGTACTACACCGATCCGGGGTTTCGGTTGGGGGCGTTTTCGAACCCCGATCCCAAGGTGCGGCGGGCGGCGGTCGACATCACTAAGCGGGGCCTGGACGCCCTGTCCGAGATGGGCGGCAAGGTGATGACCCTGTGGATGGGGCAGGACGGGTTCGACTATGCCTTTCAGGGCGACTATGCCCGGATGTGGGAGGACAGTCTGGCCTGTCTGGCCGAGGTGTGCGACCATAACCCGGCCCTCGACATCGCGCTGGAATACAAACCCAACGAGCCGCGGGCCTTTTCGCTGATGCCGGACATCGGGACCAATCTTCTGGCGTTGCGTGAGCTTGGTCGCGCAAATACCGGAATTACATTGGATTTTTGTCATGTCCTTTTCGCCGGTGAGATGCCTGCCCAGTCGGCGCAACTCGCCGCGCGTTACAGCCGCATCCTTGGGGTCCATCTGAACGATGGCTATGGCAAGCGGGACGACGGGCTGATGGTGGGCTCGGTTCATCCGGTGCAAACGCTGGAACTGTTTGTCGAACTGGACCGGCAGGGCTTTGACGGAGTGATCTATTTCGATACGTTTCCCGATCATGGCGGGCTTGATCCGGTTGCGGAGGCCGGGGTCAATGTGATGATGGCGGACCGGCTGCGGCTGATTGCCAAGGGGATGAAGGATGATCCGGAACTGGCCGCTGCAATGGCCCGTCAGGATGCTGCCGCGACACTGCGGCTGGTGGCAGGCCGGCTTTACCAAGGGTGAGGCAACCCGCCGCCCGCCATCTCCGACGAACCTGCCCATTTGCACCTTTTCAAATACTCCCCGCGGAGCGCCTTTTGTTGGCCAAGCAAGCCTCCGGCGGGAGTATTTGGAAAGGTGCAAATGGCGGTGTGGTGTGCGAAGACATCCGTCAGGCGCGCAAAATGTCCCGGTCAGAGGCGGTAGAACTGGGCCGCAGTCCCGCCAAAGATGCGGGCGCGGGCGGTGGCGGGCAGATGGGCGGTGAGGGATTGGGCGGCGCTGTGCCAGACCTCGTATTCGGCCCGCAGGCGGCAGACCGGCCAGTCTGACCCCCACATCACGCGGTCAGGTCCAAAGGCGGACAGGACATGATCGACATAGGGTTTGAGGTCGGCCACGGTCCAGTCGGGGTTCGCCTCGGTGATCAGGGCCGAGAATTTGCAAAAGGCGCCGGTGTCGGCAAGGCGGCTCATGCCGTCGGCCCAGTGTTGGAAATTGGCTGGAGAATGGTCGCTAATCTGCGGTTTCATGCAGTGGTCGATCACGACGCGCATGGTCGGATAGCGCTGCAACAGGGTCAGGAAATTGGCCAGATGGCGCGGAAAGCCAAGGGCGTCGAACGTGAGGTCAAGGTCGCAAAGGGCGCGGTAGCCCCATTGCACATCGTCGCGCAGCATCCAGGCGTCGTCGGGGATGTCTTGAATCATCGGCCGCACGCCCTTGAATTTTGCGTGACCTTTCAGACGTTTCAGGGTCGCGGCCTCGGCAGGGTTTTCGAAATCGACCCAGCCCACGACCCCCCGCACAAAGCCCGAAGCGTCCGCAAGGCCGAGCATGTATTCGGTCTCATTCACCGTCGCCGCCGCCTGCACCAGAACGGTGCCGTCGATGCCTTCGGCCTTCAGCACCGGGGCAAGGTCGGCGGGCAGATAGACCCGGTTCAGGATGGGATTGTCCTGCGGCATCCAGTCATGGTCGCCGCGACCGGGGGTCCAGAAATGCTGGTGGCTGTCGATGATCATGGGGCACCTGTGGGCGCGTCCTGGCGCATGAGGCCTTGGGACTTGAGGTCAGCCCACAGCGCGGGCGGGATCGTGGCGGCGGCGGCGCGGGCGTTGGCCTCGACCTCGGCCGGGGTCATGGCGCCGGGGATGACGGAGACGACGACGGGGTGGAGGAGGGGGAACTGGAAGGCGGCATCGACCATGCGGACACCGTGGGCGGCGCAGGTCGCTTCGATCTTGCGCACCTTTTCAAGGATTTGCGGCGGGGCGGGGTCGTAGTTGTAAAAGGCGCCGGGTTTTGCGCCCGTGGCGAGGATGCCGGAGTTGTAGGGGCCGCCGATCACGATGCCGATGCCGCGTTGCTGGCAGAGGGGGAGGAAGGAGGTCAGCGCCTCTTGCTCCAGCAGGGTATAGCGGCCGGCAAGCAGGAAGAGGTCGAAATCGCCGCGCTCGGTCAGCCACTGGCAGGATTGCCATTCGTTGATGCCGCCGCCGATGGCGCGGATGACACCCTGATCGCGGAGTTCCATCAGCGCGCGGTAGCCGCCGGCCATGAAGATGTCGCGGTAGCCCTCCATCACCTCAGCCGAGCCATGGGTCCAGACGTCAAGGTCATGGACATAGACCACGTCCAGGCGGTCCAGCCCGGTGCGTTCAAAGGTGAAGTCGAGCGAGCGCAGCACGCCGTCATAGCTGTAGTCATAGGTTTTGGTGCGCTGCGGCACGGCGAACCATTTGCCGACCCCTTCATGCGGCTCGCCCGGTTTGCAGCGGTGCAGAAGGCGGCCGACCTTGGAGGAGACGATGTAGTCGGCGCGGTTCTTGCCCTGCAGCAGGCGGTTCAGCCGGGTTTCGGACTGGCCGAGGCCGTAAAGCGGGGCGGTGTCGAAATAGCGCACCCCAAGGTCCCAGGCCCGGGTCATGGTGGCATGAGCCACTTCCGCCGGAACGGGGCGGTAAAGGCCGCCGATGGGGGCGGTGCCAAAGCCAAGTTCGGTGAAATGGAGCGCACCCTTGCCCTGCCGGTCCCAAGCCCTTGTCTTCAATTGCCAAGCCTCCCCTTTGATGGCTAACATGCTAGTCAAAATGTGGGGGAGATGCATCCCCTTTGGGGGGATTATGGGAAATTTTCAGGCGGTGTTTGGCGGCAAGAAGCCGGTGATCGGCATGGTGCATCTGGGGGCGCTGCCGGGGGCGCCGCTGTATGATGCGGCGGGGGGACTTGCGGGGCTTCTGGCGGGGGCGCGCAAGGATCTGGCGGCGCTGCAGGCGGCGGGGTTTGATGCGGTGATGTTCGGCAACGAGAACGACCGGCCCTATGAGTTCAAGGTCGACATGACCTCGACCGCGACGATGGCGGCGGTGATCGGGGCCTTGCGGGCCGAGATTACGGTGCCGTTCGGGGTCAACGTGCTGTGGGACCCGATGTCAACGGTGGCGCTGGCGGCGGCGACGGGGGCGGCCTTTATCCGCGAGATTTTCACTGGCACCTATGCCTCGGACATGGGGCCGTGGACGCCGAATGCGGGCGAGGCGATGCGCTATCGCAACCGGCTGGGGCGGGCAGATCTGGCGATGCTGTACAATGTCAGCGCCGAGTTTGCCGACAGTCTGGACCGGCGGTCCTTGCCCGACCGGGCGCGGTCGGCGGTGTTCTCGTCCATCCCCGATGCTGTGCTGGTGTCGGGGGCGATCACCGGCGAGGCGGCGGCGATGAGCGATATAGAGGCGGTGAAGAAGGTGCTGCCGACGGTGCCGGTGCTGGCCAACACCGGGGTCAAGCATGACACGATTGCCGACATCCTGCGCTTTGCCGATGGTTGCGTTGTCGGCTCGGCGCTGAAATACGATGGCCACACCTGGAACGCGGTCGATCCGGCGCGGGCCAAGGATTTCATGGACCGGGCCCGGGCTGCGCGGGGTGGCAAATGAAGTCCCGTCTGCGCCGCGATCTGTGCGAATTGATGCTGATCCCCGGCCTGTCGGGCCATGAGGAGCGGGTGGCGGCGGCGATCAGGGCGCGGCTGGCGGAGGTGGGGGTTGCGTCCTCGGTGGACCGTCTGGGCAATGTGGTGGTGACGCTGCCGGGCGATCCGGCCAAGCCGTCGGTCATGGTGTTCACCCATATGGACCAGCTTGGATTCTTTGTCCGCAAGATCGAGGCGGATGGGTTGATCCGGGTGGAACGGATGGGCGGCGTCAG
>JANMCI010000100.1:0-12574 GCA_031361245.1 Rhodobacterales bacterium | reverse complement strand
TTGGTGGCGCCAAAAAGGTAATTCGCGTTCTGCCCGGTCACAACCAGCATTCCGGCCCCAAGGTCCACGCCGTCCTTGCTGACCACAAACGTCTCCAACCTGTAGTCCTCGGCCATGCAGGAGCGATGAAACTCCGTCGAGATGGACGGCACGAAACCCTTGGCCAGCTGCACGAACTCAAAGACCTCGTCGAAACGTCCGTTCAGCCGATCGTCACCGGCGCGGTCGATGGTCAAGCCCGCCTTCAAGGCATTGCGCAGATTGCCCCGCCATTTGCCGTTCAGCCTTCGCATCAACTCTTCTTCACCAAACCGGGCGTCCAGTGCGTAGGTCTTGTAAAGGCTGGCCCGCGTGGCCGGCCCAAAGCCCGCCTCCCGGGCCATTTCCTGCGCTTGCGCCTGTTCCAGAAAGCTCAGCGCCGAAAAGCGCAACTGCAGGACATGTCCCTCCGTCTCGACCAAGCGCTGGCGCAAAGCGGCCAGGATCGCCGTCACCTTATCCGGGCCGGGGTCGGGCTTGCCGGGGGCAAGAACCATCGGGCCAGCGGGCAACCAGACGATGCCGCGGCCAAGAAGGGGTATTTTCTTGACCCGCATCGCCGCAAGCGCCACGACATCACCACTGCGCTCAACCGCGATGAACCGGGGCGTTGCCCCAACCCGTGCTGCCGCGGGTTCGCAATAGGCACGGGTCTGCTCGAACGTCAGATCACGGAACCCGGCGCTCAGCCTGTGCCAGTCCCGTGGTTGAACCTCGCGCAAGGTCAATGGTTCGCCACTCATACTCTGCTCCCGATCCAGTGGCGCCACAGCGGGCGCGCGGGCAGGCCGACCTTCTTGCGCAGGACGGGTGCGATCTTCTTGAACCAGACGCGATAGTAGAAATAGTCCACCGCATCCGACCAGACCAGCAAAAGCCCCAGCTTCAGGCGGCAAAGCCGCGTATTCCGGCTCAGCAGAATGCGGTGAACCGGTATGTCCTTGCCGCCATGCTGGGTCTTGTAGTCGTACTCGCCGCGCCCGGCTTCGATCTGCGTCACGCCAGCGGCGATCAGATCCTCGATCATCAGCATCAGGCTGGCCTTGCCGATGCCCATCTTGTCCGCCCGCGCGTCCAGCGTGCGTGCAGGCAGCCGCCAATGGCAGGTATGTCCCGACATGAAGCAAAGTTGCGTTGCCAGCGGACCCTCGTTGCCACTCTGGCTAAAGAAGCGCAAACCGCGGCTCGCATCGGTCAGCGGAGCCAGCGCGCGATAGGTTTCGTGCGCCCGCGGCCAGTCGCTGAAATGGCCGCCCTTGCCAACCGCTTGCCACTGGACGTTGTGAAATGCCACAAAGTCGTCGAACTCCGGTCCGGTTGGCGTAAAGGACCGGTTCTGCAAATCAAAGGCTTCCCGCAGCCCGGCAAGTTCGCGGCGAAACTGCCCGCGCCGCTTGCCCGTAACCTGGGTCGCAAGATAGTCTTGAAAGGTCGCGGGCAAAGTAAAGACGCAATGCGTGCCTTGCGGCATCTCCGTCAACACCAGATCGGGACGGTTCCTGGCAAGATCATGCAGTTCGGGCAGGACTCGAGCCTGATTCGACACCGGTGTCAGACTGACCGCCGTGCAGCCTTCGCGGTTCAACAGGCCAATGCAGGCGGCCTCGATCATCGCGGCGACGCAGGCAGGCTCGACCGGCAGGGTCAGCACGATGCAATTGGGGTCCGTCGCGGCAAAGCGTCCGATACGGAAGGACAAGGGCCCGATCCACAGACGGTCGATCATGAAGGGCAACAGACCGACCAGCCGCCCCTCGGTCTCGGCCACCAATGCGACCAGCTTGCGACCGCGCCCCAGCTCTGGCCACCAAGCCATCAGCCACCGGGGCGACAGAAAGATCTCAGCCTCGGTCCGGTCAACCAGATCCTGCCAGCGGTCGAACCAAGGGGTCAGCCCTGCGATCCCCTCGACCCAAGTCAGCGTCAGCGCCGTCGCGGCGGTCCCGGTCATCGCTGAGGCTCCTGCCCAAGCAGGTGATAGGCCAACGCCGCCTTCGACAACCGCAGCCGGGCCTTGGTGATTTCATCGCCGCGCACCAGCCGCAGCACGCCGAACAGCGCAAACCTCAGTGCCGCCGAGGTGACGAACATCGCTGAGACCACGGCGGCGGCAAAGACCCCATCATGCTTGCGAATGTAGTAGATGTGGCTTTTCTGCTTTTGCACGAACATCTTCGACTTGATCTGCGCGGTGCTTTTCGACCCGCCATCCAGATGCACGATCTGCGCCACCGGCGAAAAGACGCAGCTGTATCCGGCCTTGCGAATGCGCCGGCACCAGTCGGCCTCTTCGGCATAGATGAAAAAGGCGTCGTCCAGCGGCCCGACCTTGTCATAGACCGCGCGCGGCACCAGCATGAACATGCCCGACACCACGTCGATCTCACGCTCGGACTTGCGGTCCCAGTCGCTGTAAAACGGCTGGCCAAAGCGGCGGATCACCGTGCCAAGGCGGGTCAGGCCCAGTTCGACGATGGCCTGATTGACCGGCCCCGGATCGGCAAAGCCGGTGCGCTGGATGACCCCTGGCCCCTCCAGCACCTGACAGCCGACACAGCCCACACCCGGATGCTGCCCAAGCCATGCCAGCATGGTGTCGATCGCCCCGTCCAGAATGACCGTATCGGGGTTCAACAGCAGCAGGTTCGCCCCCCGCGCGACTGCCAGCCCCTGATTGTTCGCCGCCGCAAAGCCGCGGTTGTCGCCATTCGCGATCAGCACGACGTCAGGAAAGGTTGCCCGCACCATCGCGGCCGATCCGTCCGCACTGTTGTTGTCGACGACGATGATTTCGGCCGGTGAGACGGTCTGTTCCCGGACCGACCGGATGCAGTCGGCCATCAGCTCGCACGTGTTCCAGTTGACGATGATGACCGAGACTTGCGGCGTTGCCTCCCGGGGTTTTCCTGCTTCAAGGGCTTGTGTCATAACGGTTCTATTCTATTCCGCCCATTTTTCACGGCTCAAGGAAAGCGATGGTCTTGCAGGGCCACTTGGCTTATGTTCAATGGATCGGCAGTTAGGCGGAATTGCGAAGAATTCGTGCTGTGAGAGTGTATTGCAGGTAGGGGCGTGACGTATTTGAGTCCGTTTCGTCAAGAGGAAACATGCGGATCGAACTGACTGAAGAGCTGTCGCCGTTTCAACTGGACCGGTGGCAAAACCTCCTACGCACTGCCAAATCGTCGCATCCCGAGCAAGACCCCCGTTTTGCCCCCGTTCTGCGGGCCGATGGGTTCGAGGTGGTCTTTGCGCATGGCTGGCAGGGCGATGATCTTCAGGCCGCTGCGATCTTTGCCCTGCGCCCGCATCCGTTTCTGAAGGCCTACTACCGCGACGCCATGACGTACAGCGGCCCGGTTTGCGACGACCGGTCGCTGTTGCTGCAGTTCCTGCAAGAGGTGCAGGCCACGGACAAGTTCCGGAAGGTCGGTCGTTTGCGCATAACGCCCTTCGTGCTGGGCCAGGAGGCGCTGGAGCTGGGCCCCGTTCTTGAGACTCTGGGCTGGCATGTGTTCGAGATCGACCCCATCCGTCAAACCGGTCTGGTTGATATCCGCGGCACTGAAGACGAGATCTACCAGAAATTCGTCAAGAGCGCCCGCTACGAATGCCGAAAGGCCATGCGCTATGACCTGCAGATCGAATTCATCACCGAAAAGAACGGCGCGGAGGAATTCTATGAATGCCTGCAGCGCCACAGGCTGGACCGCAAGATGGCGTCGGTTCCGAAGCCCGGCTTCATGGCGCTGGTCGATGAGGTGCTGCAGTATCGCGAGCTTGGGGCTGCGGTTCTGATGCGCCACGAAGGCGCCGTTGTCGGCGGGTGGATGGCGTTTTGCGGACATCACACCGCCCATATGATCAGCGCCATCACCGAATCGAGCAAACTGAAGGAATTGAACAATTTGCGCGTGGCGCCTTTCCTTTGGCTTGATGCGATGCGCTGGGCCAAAAGCCAGGGTGCCCAGTGGTTCGATGTCGAGGGCTACAAGGAGAACATGGAGCCCGATGACAAGTTCTACCGCGTCTACCGCTACAAGACCGAATTTGCCCCGATCCACACCTATCGCGTTGCGGGTCATGCCAAGATCACCAACGCCTTTGCCCATCTGACCGGAAACACCAAGGAAATCGCCAAGGCGCGGGCCAAGGCGGTGCTGGCCCTTATCCCGCACAAAGCCAGATCAACGGAACAGGCGGCGGATTGAGCCAGCCATGACATCTCTGGTGCTTCCTGCCGACCGATTGTCTGCCGCCAGCCTCTTGGCGCGTGATCCCCAAGGCGGGGTGACGGCGCGCTTTGCCGACCGTCGCGTCGCCTATGCCTATTCGACACGCGTCGCCATCCGCGCCGCCTGCGACGCGCTGGGGCTCAAACCGGGCGATGAGGTTCTCGTCCCTGCCTACAATTGCGGCTCCGAGATCGACCCGCTTCGCCATGCCGGTCTGGTGCCCGTGCTTTACCCGGTCGGGGCGACGACCGAAGTTGACCCTTCCCGGATCGAGCCCCTCGTCACGTCGCGCACCAAGGCGCTGTATCTGACGCATTATTTCGGCTTTGCCCAACCCGCGACGGCAAAGTTGCGCGCGTTTTGCGACCGCCACGGAATTGCCCTGATGGAGGATTGCGCGCTGGCCCTCCTCTCCGAAGGCCAGGCCGAAGTCGGACGCACCGGCGACGTCGCTTTTTTCTGTTTTTACAAATACTTCCCGGTAAACGCCGGTGGTGCAATCGTGGTCAACCATGACAAAGTGCCCGTTCCGACCTTTGCCAAGGCTCCGCCGTTGCGACCGGCGGTAAAGTTGCTTCTGCAAGCGGCCATGGCAGGTTTGCTGGGTCCGCGCGGACTGGCCGCGCTCAAGGCGCTGCGTCGCCGCCTGCGGCCCGCTCGTGGCCCTGCGCCCGCTCTGGCGGGAAATGGCTTGCCGGATATGCCCGCGGACTACTATTTCGACCCCTCCCTGATCGGCACGCGCATCAGCGCCCTTGCCGCCCGCCCATTAGGCGCGTTCGACGTGGCTGAACACGCAGCCCTCCGACGACGCAACTACCGGGCCTATCTGGACCTGCTGACCGGCTGCGAAGGCGTCACGCCGCTGTTCGCAACCCTGCCCGACGGGGTCTGCCCGCTGAACATGCCGGTTCTCATCGATGACCGCGACCGCATTGCCGCGCAAATGGTCGCCGAAGGAATTGCCGTCACGCCGTGGTGGGCCGGGTATCACCGGGACGTGGACTTCACGCCCTTTCCGGAAGAACGCCATCTCAAGGACCACATCCTCGCTCTGCCGCTCTACGCTGGGCTCCAGCCTCGGCATCTGCAACGCATCGTCGCCCGGCTGACCGAACTGATCGCCCAGCCGTCCTGACAGCTTCAGGGCTTTGCCCGGTTCCACGCGCCCGAGTAGACCGATGGGTCCGTCCCGGCGATCAGTCTGAACATGATCACCGCCCGGCGAAATCTGATGCGGCTCAGGCACACAAACGCCGCCACCTTGTTGCGCAGGCCAGACACCCGGTCCGACGCCAGGATCCGGGGAATCTCAGCCAGAGGCGACGGGATCATCGCCAGCGTTTTCAGCAAGAACACGACCCTGCCGCCCAACCTGGCTTGGATGCTGACATAGTCATGCGCGCAGTGGCGTTCCCATTTGACGACAAGATCACGGAAATTCGGTCGCGCAGGGTGATAGACTTTCATTTTGGCCACATAACGTGTCGAGAACCCGGCCCGCGTGGCGCGTTGCCCCCAGTCGCGGTCCTCGGCAACGTCCAGCCCCGCAAACGGACCAACCCTGTCCAGAACCGAACGCCGCACCACCAGATTGCCAGTGCCAGTGAACCCTTCGCGCGCGATATAGCGGTCCATGCGATAGGCATAAATTGCCTCATAGGCCTCCACCATGGTCATCCGTTTCGGATCGGACAGCGCAATCCTCACGTCGCCCCCCAGGATTTGCGCGCCGGGGTCGGCCATCGCCTCTCGCGCAGTCCACAGCCAGTCCGGACTGGCCAGACAGTCCGCGTCGATAAATGCCAGAATGTCGCCAATCGCAGCCTCGACACCCCGGTTGCGCGCCGGGCCAGGACCGGGCGTCGCCTCGGTCAGCAGCGTGACACCGGGGAAGGCCGCGCAAACCTCATGCGGCAACGCGCGTGAGCCGTTGTCGACAACAAAGATCTCATCCGCCAGAAGCTGCCCATTGGCCAGGCTTTGCAGGCAGTCTTTCAGATATTCAGGCTGGTTGAGATGTGGAATGACCACCGAGATGCGGGGCCGCGGTTCAGTAGTCATAGCCGTAGTCCTCGTCCGAGGTGATGAACCGGCATTTGTTCAGCACAACGCCCAGCACGTTGGTCTGCGCGGCAAGTTCGCGCTCACACCGGTCAACCTGAGCGGTCGTCGTCACCCCGGCAGCTGCAACCAGAAGCGCGCAGTCGACATTGCCCAGAAACGCAATGGTGTCATCGCTGACCAGCATGGGTGTCATGTCGAATATCGTGATGTCCGGTGCAAATTGCCGGTCCAGCTCGGCCAGATTGAGTTTGACCTGATCGCTTGACAGCAGTTCGGCCGAATTCTTGACCGGCGCGTGGTTCGTTCCAAAGGCAAGGGTCTTGCCAAAGGCGGTCAGATGGTCGCTCGCCTTCGCTTCTCCCACCAGCACCGACGCGAACATATGCCGCTGCTTTTCCCTCAGGCAGTCGCGAATTGCGGGACGGCGCAGGTCAGCTTCGACCACGATGGTGTGCAGGTCGCGCAGCCGACCCAGCGAAAAGCCAAGGTTCAGACAGGTCGTCGTCTTGCCACATCCCGGTGTGGGAGAGGTGACGGCAAGCCGCTTCCAGCCATTGGCCCGCATCTGTCGCAGGATGTTCGTTCGCAGAACGTCATAGCAGATCGAGGATGTCCCCGTCTCGAAAGCCACGATCCGGTTGCGCGCCAACGACCTGCGGTCGGGCTTGTACTGCTCCAGCCCAGCCCAGGCCACAGCGACGTCGTGATGCGCCTTTTCCTCAATCGTCGGCGCTGGTGCGGTGGCCTCTGCCGGCGCCTTCTGCGTCTCGCGCTGCAATCTTGCATCCCGCTCCTGACGGGCTTTGAGGATCGCTGAGTGTATCTTTTCCATACTCTGATTTCCTCAGGCCAATGCGCGCAGGTCGGGCAGTGTCAACGCGGCAAGCCCTGCTTTTTGCAAAGCCTTGCGCAGCAATTCCGTCAAGGGAGCCGCCAGACCATCGCGTTCGGCATAGAGAACCACGATGATTCCCGCCAAGATCAGCACGGCCAGAGTCCAGATGACACGTTTGCGCCATGCCTCCTGCCTGGTGTGAAAATAGGGAATGGTCGCCAACGGCGTGATACCCAGCGCCGTAACCAGATCGACAGGGCGTTCAATCGACCGGTTCATCCATTCCAGCAAAAAGACCAGCGCCAGCGCCGCCATCAATCCTGCGCCAACAGACCCGGCGGCAATCACCTTGCGGTTGGGCTTGGCGGCCGAGGTTGGCACGATCGCGGGCTCTACCACCGTGATACGCTGTCCTTTTGACAGGCTTTCGATCCGGTCGCCCGTCGCCGCTTCGGACAGGCGGGCAACGGCGGTGTTGTATTGGATCTGCACGTTGTCATAGTCGCGCTGCAGCACATCAAGCTCAATCGCATTGGTCGGGGTCGCGTCAATCGAGGCTTGCAGCGCCGCCATCTCCGCCTCGATCGAGGTCTTGTCCTCTTGCAGGAACGCAATCTGCCCGTCCAGATCGGCCAACTGCAGCTCATAGTTGTTCATGGGCTGCGCGGTGGGATCGGTGCTTCCAAGGTCGAACAGGGTCGACCGCTTGATGGTGGCAATCTGGGCTTCGATCAGCCGCACCTTCGGGTTGTCCGGCGCATAGATCGCTCTGGCATTGTCCAGTTCGTCCTCCAACTGACGCAGACGCAGTTGCTGGCTGCTGGGCGCGTCGATCAGCGAGTCTGCCGAGCCGGTCTTCTCGAAAAGATCGACGAGGCGACCCCGGCGGTCTTTCAGGCCGGCGATCTGCCGCTCGATGTCGCGCAGCCGCTCTTGGGTTGCGGTCTGACGGGTGCGCCGGAACTCCAGACTGTCGGGCAAGGCATCTTTCTTGGCCAGCTTCAGTTGCAGGATCTTGGCGCCCATTTCGGACAACTGTTCGTTCAGCCGGTTGGTTTCGGATTGAAAGAACTCCAGCGTCTGCGAGGCGTTGGCTGTCCGCAGGTCGATGCTCTCCTGAACGATCGAGTCGACAAGGTCATTGGTCACCCGCGCCGACAGCTCGGGCGAGGCCGCGTCGAAAGACACCGTCACAAATGACGCCGCATCCGAAGATCCCGGCAGAATGATCTGGATGCGCGACGTCATGTCCCGGACGATCTTGTCGGGGTCAGTTTGCGGCTGGCCTTCATAGACGTTCAGTTTTTGCGCCAGATCGATGATCTTGTCGCGGGTCGTCAGGCGCTCCTGAATGACCTGCAGAATCTCGGCCGCCGCAGTCCGCACGGTCGTCGGCGCCATTTCGTCAGGGATCTGGGGCGCCTCGACCAAAAGCCGCGCCTCGGCGCGATAGACCGCCGGCATCATGAAGGCGGCCGTGATGCCGATGCCGGAGATCAGCAAAAACACCACCAGAAAATAGGGCAGGCGGCGCCAGAACCTGGCCACGAGATAATACAGTTCGCTTCTCATTTCGCGCTCTTCTTCTCGGGCCCGGGCGGTCTGTCGGTGGGTGCAAAGCGCCCGAAGAAAATGCCGTCATCAATCAGATGCCGGACCGTCCTGTCAGACACCTGCTTTTCCCCCTCGGAATAGGCATACACAAGTGACATGTCGCAGATCTGGTTCACAAGTCGCGGAACTCCCCCAGTTGCCTCCGTGATCAAGGCCAGTGCAGCCGGGCTGAACAGCTCTGCGGTGCTGCCCGCGACCTTCAGGCGGTGCGCGACTTAGGCCTTCACCGTCGCCTCGTTCATCGTGCCGAGGTGAAAGCTGGAAGAGATTCTCTGTGCGAACTGCACCATGTCAGGGCGCCGAACGATGTCTCGAAGCTCCGGTTGCCCAACCAGAATGATCTGGAGGAGCTCGTCGTTGTTGGAATTGATGTTGGTGAACATCCGCACTTCTTCAAGGCTTTCGCGGCTCAGGTTCTGCGCCTCGTCGAAAATCAGCACAACCCGGCGGCCCGCCGCGTATTCGGCGATCATGAAGTTCTGGAACTTCGAGAACAGGTCGACATAGGTGTCTTGGGACGTCGCGATCTGTCCCAGCGACATCAACACCCAGCGCAGCAGCTCGCCCCGGTCGCCATGCGCGTTAGAGATCAGGCCGATCGTGATGTCGTTGTCCTGCGACTTGATGAGGTGGTTCAGCAGCGTGGTCTTGCCACTGCCGATCTCGCCGGTGATCAGCGTGATCGGTGCCCTTGTCATCATGCCGTATTCCAGCATGGAATAGGCCCACAGATGGGCATCCGACCAGAACAGGAATTCCGGGTCCGGCACGATCGAGAAGGGCCGCTTCTTCAGTCCGAAGAAATCCAGATAAAGGATGAAAGTGTTTGCCATGCTCATCCTGACCCGGTCACGTGCGTGCCGTCAGCGCGCGTGCCGGGCTGCAACAGTTCGGCAAATGGTACGAAGTGGTTCAACGGCATCAAACTTCACATCTTGTCTGCGTTTCACGGTCAGACACTTCTTGTCGCCATCACAGACGTCATTTCAATAGCTTTCTTGTGACAAGGGCGTGTCCGAAATCGCCACGACGGTCAAGCGACGAGGTTGGCAGCGCCGATTCTGTCCGATTCGCATCTCTGGGTTGCAATCTGCGCCGCGTACGTGCCCTAAAGTAAAGCTGGCCGATTCCGGGCCGGATTGTGGCAACATCGTGAAAATCGCGACTTCTCCCAATGTCACGAGAAATTAATGAAACGTTTCACTATTGTTTCCTTACGTAACTTTAATTGCAACTTATGGTTGTAAATACCTGCAAAATCAAACTCTTGGCTGCGGCCATTTCGCCGACCCCGGACGAATTCCAGTTGCCGCAATCCCTAAAGAAGTGCTAACTCAAGGAGATTGGGACAGCGCTTAAGAGCAAGGTTACCCGGGCGATCAGGCCGGCAGATTGAATGTTTTGAGTAGTTCTGGATTGAAGGGTGAGAAGTCATGTCCAACCAACCTTTGGATTTCGCTGATACTTCGGAAAAGATTGACCGTCTTGGTGTCAAGACGATGGATGCAATCGGCAGCAGGCTGGCGTCCAACTTCTACTATGCGATTGGCAAGCGCATTCTCGACCTGACCATGGTGCTGGTGACGGCACCGTTTTGGCTCACGGTCATCGCTCTGCTGGCCCTCGGCGTGATGATCGGCGGCGGCAAGCCCTTCTACTCGCAAAAGCGTGTCGGCAAAGGCGGCCGCATTTTCACGATGTGGAAGCTGCGCTCGATGGTCGTGAATGCCGACCAGCGTCTTGAAGCCTACCTGATGCAGAATGACGAGGCCCGCAAGGAATGGGACTCGACCCAGAAGCTGATCGTCGACCCGCGCGTGACGCTGTTCGGGCGCATCCTGCGCAAGACCTCGATGGACGAACTGCCGCAGCTGTGGAATGTGCTCGTCGGCGAGATGAGCCTTGTCGGACCGCGCCCGATAATGCTGGAGCAGCGTTCGATCTATCCCGGTCTGGCATATTACCGCCTGTTGCCCGGCATCACCGGCAATTGGCAGATCACCGATCGTCACACGTCGACCTTCGCGGCGCGTGCCGAGTTTGACCGCGACTATGCAGCGAACCTGTCGATGGCCGATGACGTCAGGATTCTGTTCGAAACCGTGAATGTCGTCCTCAAGGGCACTGGCTGTTAGCCCGCCCGCCTTCTCAAATCGCTGATTGACTGTGTTTTTTTCGGCTGGCTTGCCAAGAAAAATGGGACGGCCCGCAATCAGACATTGCAGTAGCCCGGCGATGAAGCAAAATCGCCGGGGAAATGCATCGTCTACCCTCGATGCTGAATGTGACGGAGAGCCTATGATGATGATTCGATTTTTGGTCTTGCTTGGCGCGCTGCTGTTTGGTGGGGTTGCGCAAGCCCAGGGCTCCTATCTGATCAAGCCCGGCGACATTCTGCGCGTCGAGGTGCTGGAAGACAGCAGCATGAACCGCAACGCGCTCGTTCTGCCGGATGGCACGATCTCGCTGCCGCAAGCGGGCGTGATCTCCGCCGCAGGCAAGACGGTCGGCACGCTTCAGGCCGAAATCACCAGGCTGCTGACCCCCAGCTTCGCGGCCGAGCCGTCGGTCTTCATCGGGGTGGACAACATCGCCGTGCGGGAACGGACGGCGGCCACCAGCACGGCGGTCCGCACCATCAGCGTCTACTTCATGGGCGAGGCGGCCAAACCCGGCAAACTCGAGGTGAAGGCCGGCAGCACCTTGCTGCAGGTTCTGGCCGAAGCCGGTGGCTTCACCAAGTTTGCAGCCGTCAAGCGCATTCAGATCCGTCGCGGCTCCGCCATCTATACGGTCAACTATCAGGCGATCGAGGCCGGCACCGACCCCGCAGCGCAAATGGTGATGAAGAACGGCGACGTCATTGTCGCTCCGCAGCGCCGCCTGTTCGAGTGATCCTGACGTGTTGGGTCCACGCATAACCGCTCTCGGCGCGGGTCTGGTGGCCCTCGCCGCCGCCGGCCCCGCCTTCTCGCAAGAGGAAGGCGGGCTGCGCTTGACCTTTGGTGTCGAAGAGCGGCTCGAAACCTCCGAGAATCTGGCGCTTGCCGACCCGTCCTCGGGCAGCCTGACCTCCAGCACGACCACTCTGTCCTTCGGGCTCGTCAGCGAAACCCGCACCGAGGTGTTGCGCTTTGGACTGTCCGGCGGGGTGCGCCTTGAGGCGGGTGACGCGGCGGCGGATCCCGACCTGTTCGGCCATCCCAGCCTTGACGTCTTCTACAGCCGCAGCGGTGCCAATTCGGCCCTGTCGCTGTCGGCGAGCGCCCAGCGCAATCTGCTGGCGACCGCGGCACCGACGCCCGAAAACCCCGACCCGTTCGGCTCTGGCAGCCAGACGGTGTATGCCGCAAATGCCACGTTTGACCTTGGTCAGACCGGCCCGATCGGCCTGACCTTGCAGGCTGACCGCAGCGGCACAACCTATGACAGTGCCGAAGCATCCTTTGTCGACAACCGCACCCTCGCCGTGTCTGCGACCGCTCATCTGCGCTTTCCCGCCTATGGCGAAATGCGTCTGATCGCGGCGCAATCGCGATACGAGGAAGGCAATCAGGACCTGCAGCGCGACTCTCACAGTCTCAAGCTTGGCTGGGCGCTGGCCCTGTCGCCCACAACGGCGCTTGACGCCGAACTTGGCTATGAGCGGCTGGACACCATGGAGTTTGGCGTTTTGACCGATCGGACCGAAGGTCTGGTCGGCAAGGCCGCCCTGACGTGGGAGCTCGCAAACGGCACGGCCGGCCTGTCCATCGCCCAGACCAACGATCCCGGCGCCGGACGG
>JANMCI010000072.1:0-20972 GCA_031361245.1 Rhodobacterales bacterium | reverse complement strand
GCCACGATCACCACATCCGGCGCACAGGCCAGCACATCAGGCGGCTCGGCCCAGGTGTTGAACCGGAACTCGACCCCGCGCGCCGCGCATTGCGCCATCCGCCAGTCCACGATCCCGATCAGCTCTGCCCGCCGCTTGCTTTGCGCGCAAAGCCTGACCTGTCCGCCCGGATGCGCTGCCGCCTCGAACACCACCACAAGGTGCCCGCGCTCTGCCGCAACCCGTGCAGCCTCCAGCCCGGCCGGACCAGCACCCACGACGACCACGCGCAGCGGCACCTCGGCGTTGGTGATCTGATGTGGCATCTCTGCCTCCCGCCCGGTCGAGGGGTTGTGGATGCACAGCGCCATCCCCCCCTGATAAATCCGGTCCAGACAATAGGTCGCCCCCACACAGGGCCGGATATCGGCCTCGCGCCCCGCGATGATCTTTTGCACGATATGGGGGTCCGCCATATGGGCGCGGGTCATGCCAACCATGTCCAACTGGCCGCTGGACACTGCATAGCGCGCGGTTGCGACATCGGCGATCCGTGAGGCGTGGAACGTCGGCAGCCCCACCTCCGCCCTGACCCGCCCCGCGAAATCCAGATGCGGAGCCGATTTCATGCCATGGATCGGGATCACATCCGTCATGGCCGCATCGGTATAAATCCGCCCCCGGATGACGTTCAGGAAATCGACCAGCCCCGAATCCCGGAACATCTTGCCGATGGCGATGCCTTCCTCGGCGTCAATCCCGCCCGGCTCGACCTCATCCGCGGTATAGCGCACGCCCAGCAGGAACCGCTCTCCCACCCGCTTGCGACACGCCGCCAGCACCTCCATCACAAACCGCGTCCGGTTTTCCAGTGACCCGCCATAAGGCGCCGGCAAGGCGTTGGTGAACGGAGAGACGAACTGGTCCAGCAAATGGCCGTAGCACTCGAATTCGACCCCATCCAGGCCCGCTTCCTTCATCCGCTCGCAGGCATCGGCAAAGTCCCCGGTGATCCGCGCGATGTCCCAATCCTCGATGATCTTGGGAAAGGCGCGGTGCGACGGCTCGCGTGACGGGCCAGCGGCGACGACCGGCAGCCAGTCGCCCTTGTCCCAACGGGTCCGCCGCCCCAGATGGGTCAGCTGGATCATCACCGCCGCCCCCGCCTCGTGGCAATCATCGGCCAGCCGCTTCATCCACGGCACCACCTCGTCCTTGTAGGCCAGAATGTTGTTGAAGACCGGCGGGCTGTCCTTGCTTACCGCCGCCGAGCCCGCCGTCATCGTCAGGGCGACGCCTGCCTTGGCACGCTCCAGATGATAAAGCCGGTAGCGGTCCTTCGGCATCCCGTCCTCGGGATAGGCCGGTTCATGGCTGGTCGTCATGATCCGGTTGCGCAGCGTCAGGTGCTTCAGGCGATAAGGTTGCAACAGCGGGTCATTCGACATTTCCGGCCTCCGGTTTCTTTCAGCCTATGCCAGCGGACCACGCGGCATCAAACCATTTGCGACATGAAAATGGCTGGATTGGCCGGTGTCCCGCCCGCAGGAAAGCTCCATTTTTCGCCAGAATGTCGCCTGCGCAATACTTACCATGCGGTTAATGGAAACCGATAAAGTATTGTTATAGCTTTATAAAACGCGATGTCGTCAACAGCGACATCTGGCGTCACGCCCCGCGATGGCGCTGCCAGCCCATCTTGTCGAACAGGCCGGCATAGCTCTGCGCCAGCGCCCGCAGCCCCGGCCCGTCGACCTGATCCAGCTTGTCCCAGCCCTTGTTGGCCAGCCCCAGAATCCGCGGTGCCAGCATCGGCTCCATCTCGCGGTCCGTGGTGGTGAACTCCGACCAGAAACAGCCCTGAACGCCCACGATACGCTCCGCCACATCCTCGGCCCCCTTGGGGACGGGCCGCCAGTTCATCACATCCTCCAGCCCCACATAGGCCGCCCAAGCAGCACCCCAATCCTCGGCGTCGCTGGTGTGGGCCATGTCGAAATAGACGTTCTGCGCCGGGCACATCACCACGTCATAGCCCCGCCGTGCCGCCTCGATCCCCGGCCCCTGACCGGTCCACGAAAACAGCAGCGCGCCATGCCCCAGCCCGCCATTGCCGCCCTTCGCCGCCTCTTCCCACGCTGCCGAGCGGATGCCGTGCTTTTCCAGAAACCCGCCCAGCCGCTCCATCATCCAGCCCTGCACATCATCCCGCGTCTCCAGCCCCTGCTCGGCCTTCAGTTTCTCGACCGCGGGCGAGGCGCTCCACGCCGCCCCCGGCAGCTCATCGCAGCCGAGATGAAGGATGCCAATCGGAAACATCCCCGCCACTTCCAGCGCCAGCGGTTCGATCAGCTTCCACGTCTCGGGCATCGCGGGGTTGATCACGTTGTCCAGATATCCATGCACCGACGTGGCCTGCGAATTGTCGCCCGGGTCCCGCATCCCCCCCCGCGCGATGTTCAGCGCATAGCCATGCGCCGGCACCTCGATCTCCGGCAACACCTCGATATGCAGCGCCGCCGCCCGCTCCAGAATCCGCGTCACATCCGCCTGCGAATAACTCCCCCCCGCCCGGATGCCGCCACCGTAAACCCCCGGCACCAACTGCCCCTCCCCCCGGATCGCCGTCCTTTGCCACAGCTCCGGCGCCGTGGTGACCTCCAGCCGGAACGCCTCATCGTCCGAGAAATGCCAGTGAAACCGGTTCAGCTTGATCAGCGCCATCAGGTCCAGAAGCCGCAGGATCGTCTCGACCTCATAGAAATGCCGCGCGCTATCCAGATGCTGCCCCCGCCAGCCAAAACGCGGGGCGTCCTTGATCGTGCCGCAGGCAAGCTGCCCCTCGCAGGTCTCCCGCAGGTTCAAAAGAGTGATCGCCGCGCTGAAAAGCCCCTCGTCACCGCCCGCCGCAACTTCCACCCCCTCGCGCTGCACCGTGATCTCATAAGCCCCCTCCGCCAGTTCGGCCTTGATCCCGACCACCAACGGCACTCCGCCCGCTTCCAGAAACGGCGCAAAGTTCAGTCGCGACGCCAGATCATCCACAGCTTTCAGGCGCACGTCAGCGCAGGCAAAGCCCGTGACCGCCACCCTGCCCTCCGCGGCCGCCCAGAACGTCGGCTGCGGCACCAGTTTCAGCCCGGCAAACTCCGCTGCAACCCGTGGCGGCGCGGAATTCGTCCGCACTCCGGTTTCGATCTGCGGCAAAGCCAGCGGCCCGGCTCTGGTCCGCAGATAGGGCCCAAGCGGCAACCAGGCGCGGTTCTTGGGTGCGAAACTCGGCTCCCTGAACGCCATCACCAGCGTAACCGACCCACCCGCCGGGATATCCGGCAGCGCGACCTCGGTATAGCCGGCAACCGTTCGGACCAGCGTCCCGCCCCTCACCACGACTGACGGCACGAAATTCGAGCAACAGAACACCGGCGCGGAAATGGAGGTGTCCGTGCCGATTTCGCAGTGGATCTCCCGTCCTACGATCTTCGCGTCAAATGTCAGCTTCATAGCTTTGGCTCCAATCTCAACTCAGCCACGAAGTCATAGATGTCGGACCGGTACAGCCCCCGGGTAAACTCGATCGGTCGCCCGCTGGGCAAATAGGCCGTCCGGTCGATCCGCAACACGGCCGCTCCGTCGGGCAGGTGCAAAAGCTCGGCATCCGCTGCGGCCAGATTGACCGCCGTGATCCGTTGCACAGCCCGCGTCGGCGCGTTGCCGCGCGCGCGCAACACATCATAAAGCGACGTCTCGACCTGCCCGGGATCGTTCAGGATGTCCTGAGGCAGCGACGACCACTCCAGCGCCATCGGAAGCGCGTCCGCGCTGCGCAAACGGTCAACCCGCGCGACCCTGTCCGCCCCCGCCAAACCCAGCGCCATCTGCTCGTCCGGGGTCGGCAGGAAAAGGCCGCGCCGCAAGATCTGGCTGGACGAGGTCTTGCCCCTCTGCCGCATGTATTCGGTGAAGGACAGCAAAGCCGAAAGGGAATGCTCCATCTTGGGCGGAAGCGGCCGCACGAAGGTGCCCGCACCGCGCCGTTGCTCCAGCATCCCATCGTCGACCAGTTGCGCAACGGCCTTGCGAACCGTCACCCTGCTGACATCAGCCATCTCGGCGAGGTCACGTTCAGGCGGCAATTGCGCACCCGTTTCCAAAACGCCAGAGCCGATGGCGGCAGCGATGTGTCGGTAAAGCTGGGTGTAGCGCGGCCCGTGACCGGACCGGTACCAGCGGTCCACTGCAAAAACCGGGTTATCCTTGCTCAGATCCATCGCGCACCATTGGTATTGTTTATTGGCAGAGAAACCAGACCATGTGAGAGACAAGGACTCTTATCAGAGCCAAAAACAAGCGGAAAATGTGTGACTTGAGAAATTTCTTCCTAATTGGTATTATCTAGGTAGTAAAATTATTCGGACTTGTTAACATGAACTCACAAACAGATTCGGTCCTTCAAAGTGACCGGGCGGGCATCAGGGGGATGCATGGCCGATATTGCTGCTCATCCGGCGAACGCCGTCGCGAAGGCTCAGAGAAAGGGCTTGTCCGAAAGCTGGTTTGCTTGGCTCCTGATTGCTCCGGCCCTGATCTTCATTGGCGTCATTGTCGCCTGGCCCCTTTTGGAAACCATCCGTCTGTCCTTTACAGACGCCGATCTTGGCAGTGAGCACTGGATCGGAACCGCCAATTACGAAAAGCTCTTTGCCAGCCGGAAATTCCTGGATGTCGTCGGCAGGACCTTCTTCTGGATGTTCCTTTCGGTCGGGCTGAAACTGATCGTCGGCCTGATCGGGGCAACCCTGCTGAATGCCGCCGTTCCGGGCCGTGCGCTGTTCCGCGCCCTTGTCATGCCGCCGTGGGTCATCCCGATCGCCATCGGCTGCATCGGCTGGTTGTGGCTCTACAATGGCCAATTCGGCTTTGTCTCCGGAATGGCGCAACGCTTTGGCATCATCGACGGCCCGATGGAGTTTCTGGCCTACAAGAACTCGGCCTTCTATGCCGCGATCGTCACTGATGTCTGGGTCGGCACGCCGCTGGTCTCGCTGTTCTTCCTCGCCGCCATGCAAGGGGTCAGCCGTGACCTGTATGAGGCCGCCTGGGTCGATGGCGCAGGCCGCTGGTATCGTTTCCGCCGCATCACAATTCCGCAGATCATGCCGGTGATCGTGTCAATGGCGCTTTTGTCCGCGATCTGGACCTTCAACTCCTTTGATATCATCTACATCCTGACCCAAGGAGGCCCGCGCGGCGGCACCACAACCCTGATCATCGACACTTACAAGACCGCCATCGGCAATTTCAAACTGGGCGAGGGTGCCGCCCGTGCCGTGGTCATCGTGGTCCTCTTGTCGATCTTCTCGCTGATCTACATGACCGTTCTGGCCCGCGTGAACAAACACTACGGGGTGAAATGACATGCTGATGGACCGCTACACGCTGCTGCAGAAGGTCGGCATCTATATCTGCATCGCCATCTTCATGACTTTCATCCTGCTGCCGTTTTTCGAGATGTTCCGCACCAGCCTGTCGCCGATGAGCCATCTGTTCCACGCACCTTATGAGCTTTGGACCAGCGAATTCAGCTTTCAGGCCTATTCCGACATGTGGGTCAAGGTGCCGCTTCTGGGCCGCTACATCTGGAACTCGATCTACATCGCCTCAATGGTGACCGCGATCACCATGATTTTCGTGGTCCCGGCCGCCTATGCCTATGCCCGTCTGGACTTTCCGTTCAAGTCCCAATCCCTGAGCATCTTTCTCTCGGTCAACATGTTCGCCGGGGCCGTCCTGCTGATCCCGCTGTATCGCGTGATGCGGACCTTGGGATTGCTGAACACCTACTGGGCGATGATCGTTCCCGGCATCGCCTTTCTGATCCCTACCGGCATCTGGCTGTTGCGCGGCTATCTCGAGAAGATCCCGAAAGAGCTGGAAGAGGCCGCCTATATTGACGGGGCAAGCCGCATGTACACCCTCCGCCGGGTCGTTCTGCCCCTGGCGGTGCCCGGGCTGGTCGTGGTTGGCGTCTCGGTCTTTATCGGCGCCTATTCGCAACAGTATCTGTTCGCCGTCACCTTCAATCAGGTGCCCGAACTGCAACCCCTGCCCGCCGGTTTGAACCAGTTCATCGGCTATCAGTCCGTCGAATGGAACCAGATGATGGCGGCTGCCCTGACCGGTGTGCTGCCGGTCATGGCGGTCTTCCTGTTCTTGCAGAAATACCTCGTCGCGGGCCTTACCGCTGGCGCAGTAAAAGAGTGACCAAGAAACTGAACCAACCAAGGGAGTCTTAGAATGAAGCATACCAAAACCCTGATGGTCGCCGCCGCCCTGCTTGGCGGCTCGGCCCTCTCGGCAGCAGCACAGGACCTGTCCTTCATCATGTGCGGCGACGCCCGCCCCGCCGACCAGGCGGTGATCGACCAGTTCCAGGCCGACAATCCCGGCGTCAAGGTCAACATGGAGATTGTGCCCTGGGGCACCTGCCAGGACAAGTCGATGACCCTTGCCGCCGCCGGCAGCCCGGTATCGGTCGCCTACATGGGCTCCCGGACGTTGCTGAAACTGTCGTCCGAAGGCCTGATCGTTCCGGCTCAGATCTCGACCGACATGGAAGGCAACTATCAGCCCGGCGTGCTGAAAACCGTGACCTCGGGCGGGCAGTATTGGGGCTATCCCCATGCCTTCTCGACCAAGGCGCTGTACATCAACTGCGATCTGGTCACCGCGGCAGGCATGGAGTGCAAGGCCCCAGAAACCTGGGCTGACATGACCGCCATGGCCAAGGCCATCAAGGAAAAGGGCGGCGTCGCCGGCGTCGGCATCGCGGGCAAAGACTTCGACAACACGATGCACATGTTCCTCGATTTCCTCTATTCCAACGGTGGGTCCGTATTCGATGCCGACGGCAATCCGACACTGGACAGCCCGCAGACCCGCGAGACGCTGCAGCTGTACGCAGACCTGATGCCCTACATGGAAGAAGGCCCGACCGCGTGGGAGCGCGATCAGATGAAGGACCTCTTCAACGACCAGAAGCTCGGCATGTATGTCTCGGGCCCCTGGGCGCGTGGCCAATCCAAGGATCAGGTGCCGAACATGCTCGTCGCGCCCGTCCCGCACGGTCCTTCGGGCGTCTCAGGCACGATCCTGATCACCGACTCGATTGCCGTCTTCAAGCAAAAGGACCCGGCGGTCGAAGCAGCAGCACAGAAACTGGCGCAAGCCTTGACCTCGGGGGCTGCACAATATGACCTCGACAGCTCCTGGGGCCTGACCCCGATCCTGCAATACGAGAAACTGGGGATCGAGAAGCCCTACTATGTCAATGATCCGTTCTGGCAGATCTTCGTGAACGGCATATCGACCGGCGGGCCGGAGCCCCTCGTTTCCGACTTCAAATCGCTGCAAGGCGTGTTCACCAACATGATCCAGGGCGTGATGCTGGGCGAAGGTGGGTCGATTGACGAACTTGTCACCCAAGCCGGCGTCGAACTGGCTGAAGTCAAGTAATCCCATCCGGTGGGCGGCCTTCGCGTCGCCCACCGCCCTTTCGTCGCCGAGGATCCCATGGCCAATCTCAACCTTCAGTCCGTCACGAAATCCTTTGGGTCATCCCAAGTGCTGCATGGGATCGACCTGGCCATCAAAGACAAGGAGTTTGTCGTGTTCGTCGGCCCATCCGGTTGCGGCAAATCCACCCTGCTTCGGATCATTGCAGGTCTCGAACTGGCCACTTCGGGTCAGATTGTGATCGACGGCTCCGACGTCTCTGCTCTCGCTCCGGTCGATCGCGGCATCTCGATGGTCTTTCAGTCCTACGCGCTTTATCCGCATCTTACAGTCTATGAGAACATCGCCTTCCCCCTTCGCGTTCAAAAATTGCCCGAAGCCGAGGTGAAGTCCAAAGTCGCCAAAGCCGCCGAGATCTTGCAACTGAACGACAAGCTGCAACTGAAACCCGGACAGCTGTCTGGCGGCCAGCGCCAGCGTGTCGCCATCGGCCGCTCTATCGTGCGCAATCCCAAGATTTTCCTGTTCGACGAGCCGCTGTCCAACCTCGACGCAGCTTTGCGCGGCGACATGCGTGTCGAACTCAGCCAGCTGCACCGCGACCTGTCTGCCACGATGATCTATGTGACCCATGATCAGATCGAGGCGATGACGATGGCTCACCGAATCGTCGTGCTGAACGCTGGGCGGGTCGAACAATTTGGCACCCCGATGGAGCTTTACCACCATCCCGCCACCCGCTTTGTCGCCACCTTTATCGGCCAACCCAACATGAACCTGGTTCCCGCGACCGTTCTGGGCGCGGACGCAAATGGCCTTGCTGTCGAACTGGACGGCGGCCTGCGCCTGACCCTTCCGGTCGAGCCGGGCAATGCCCGCAAAGGCGACCGGATCGAAGTTGGCATTCGCCCCGAGAACGCCGCTCTCGGCGCCGGCTTGCCCATGAAAGTCCGGGTGCTCGAACGGCTGGGCGGGGTCTCGATCACCTATTGCGTCATGGAAAACGGTCAGCGCTTCTGCGCCGTTCTGCCCGGCGACGCCGCCGTAGCCGAGGGTCAGACCATCAACCTCGCCGTAAACCCTGCCGACTGCCACGTGTTTGATGCCAAGGGCAATGTCATGCGCCGCCGCATGGCCCCTGCTCTGGCCGCCTGAGGAGACTGAAATGCGCGTTGTAACGGCAGGCATCGGCCTGCGGGCTGGTCACGTCCTGACCACCCTCAAAGAAGCCATGCCCGAGGTTGAGGTGGTCGGCTTTTACGACCCCCAGCCGACTCATCTGGACATGATCGGTCTGGACACGCCGCGCTACGACAGCGTTGCGGCCATGCTGTCCGAGGCCCGGCCAGACCTCTACTGCGTCTTTTCTCCCAATGTCTTTCACCTCGACCAGATCCGCGCCGGGCTAGAGGCCGGTGTTCAGGTCTTTAC
Source organism: Rhodobacterales bacterium (assembly GCA_031361245.1). Classification (GTDB taxonomy): domain Bacteria; phylum Pseudomonadota; class Alphaproteobacteria; order Rhodobacterales; family Rhodobacteraceae; genus Stagnihabitans. The sequence goes on along the minus strand of JANMCI010000072.1, from coordinate 12,047 downwards.
CGAAAAGCCTGTCGTCATCTCGATCCCCGAGACGCTTGAACTCGCACGCCTCCTGTCGATCCACGGTGGTGCCAACCGTGCCATGGTTGGCCTTGTGCTGCGGTATTCTCAGCACATGGTGGACCTTCGGGCAGCCATGAAAGCGGGTCAATTGGGCCAGATAGTGTCTTTAGAAGCCAATGAGCACATTGGCCCCTATCACGGTGCCTTCTTCATGCGCGACTGGCGGCGCAAGGACAGCCTTGCCGGCGGCTTCATGCTGGAAAAGTGCTGCCACGACATCGACATCTACAACATGGTCACAGGCTCGCGTCCCCAAAGGGTGGCGAGCTTTGGCGGGCGCAAGTCGTTTCTCCCAGAACATGCGCCCGCCTCTAATGCCGAGGCCGAGATCTTTCACGTCAAGAAATCGGTCTGGGAAAGCGCGCCGGACGCCTTCCATTCCGACGGCGACATCGTGGATTTCCAGACCGCGATCCTGCAATACGAAACCGGCGCCTCCCTCGCCTTCCACACCAACCTCAACGTGCCCGACGAACACCGCCGCTTTTGCATCATGGGCACCCATGGCATGGCCGAGGGCGATTTCGTACGCGGCTATCTGAAAGTGACCGCCCGTGATGGCACGCGGCTGGCCGACCACGACTACACGCAGGGCACGTCCATGAAAGGCGCCCACTATGGCGCCGACGAAATGATGTGCCACGACATCGCCAAATACCTGCGCGGCCAATCGGGCGGCCTGCCCGTATCGATCCTCGACGCGATGGAGGCTGGAATCGCCGCCATCGCGCTGGATCAGGCCCGCCAGACCGGCCAGATCGTTGACCTGACCGAGACCTGGGCCAAACTCGACAGCTATGGTCTGCGCAAATGACCGAACCCGGCGTCCTCATGCGGTCCGAGATTGCCGAAGCTCCCGGCGTCTTTGCCCGAAGTCTTGCAAAAAGCGTCTCTGTGACGGCCCAAAAGGCTCTTGGCGACCTCGACTTGTCTGCCGTCCGTGCCTTTTACACCATCGCGCGCGGCTCGTCGGATGCAGCGGCCAATATCCTCGCCTATGAATTCATGCGCGAACTGGGCAAGCCCATGACCAGCCTGCCGCCCTCGGTCTATTCGGTCGGCCGCGGCGTGTCGCTCGACGGATGTGTGGCCCTTGTCGTGTCGCAGTCCGGCGCGTCCGTAGATCTCGTCCGCTCTGCCCGAGGCGCGCGGGACAGTGGCGCGATCGTGATTTCCCTGACCAATCAGGCCAATTCCCCGGTCGAAAAGCTGGCCCGGTTTCCCCTTGCCATCGGCGCCGGTCCCGAGCTTGCCGTTCCCGCCACAAAGACCGTAATAGGCTCTATTGCCGCAGGAATGGCTCTTCTCTCGGCCCTGGTGCCCACCTACCGGACACGTGCCCAAGCCTCCGCCATGGCCATTGCTGCCAGCGCGGGCCGCGCGCATCCCGACATCGCCCGCATCACCGCTGCCCTCACCGCTGCCTCCCATGTCTATATCATCGGCCGCGACACCGGCTTTGGCGCGGCACAGGAACTGGCCCTGAAGATCAAAGAAACCTGCGCCCTCCATGCCGAGGCCTATTCCTCCTCCGAGGTCCTCCACGGCCCGCTGCAACTGGCGACCAACCCCCTGCTTGTCCTGATCCTCGACACTGGTCAGCCTGACATCCAGGACAGTCTGAATACGGCCGAGGCTCGGTTCCGGTCCATTTCAGGCAATGTCTTTCGTCTCAGGCCGTCGGATGTGGATGCTTCCGGCCTCACTCCCGCCGCCGCTGCCGCCCTTCTTCTGTGCCTGACCTATCCCATGGTGCTGAACACAGCCCTTGCTCTTGGCCACAACCCAGACAGCCCCGCCACACTGTCGAAAGTGACACAGACAACATGATCGCAGCCGGCATCGACCTTGGCGGCACGAAGATCGAGGCGCAAGTCTTCGATTCCGGCTGGAACAGGGTCGAATCCCGTCGCATTTCCACACCGAAGACCTATGACGCCCTCGTCGCCGCCATGGCCGATCAGATTGCCTGGGTCAAGGCGCAAAGCCCCGGTCTGCCCATCGGGATCGCCGCCGCCGGTCTCGTGAACCCCGCCACCGGCCTTGCCCTGACCGCCAATCTTCCTGCCACCGGCCACCCCTTTCCCGCCGACATTGCCGCCGCTGCCGGTCGGCCCATCCTCTATGTCAACGATTGCCGCGCGCAGGCCTTGTCCGAGGCCCGGTTTGGCGCGGCGCGCGGCTTTCGGTCCGCCCTCGCGCTTAACCTCGGCACCGGGCTCGCGGGTGGCATTGTCGTGGATGGCAAGCTCCTGCCGGGCCCCTCCGGCCTTGGCGGCGAATTTGGCCATTTCGCCCTGCCCGCCCATATCGTCGTGGCCCATGACCTGCCCATTCTCCGCTGCGGCTGCGGCCGTCTGGGCTGCACCGAGACGTTGACCGCCGGCCCCGGTCTGTCGCGCATACATGCCCACCTGTCCGGCCGGACCGCTACCCCCGAGCACATCACGCAGTCCCGCGCCACCGACCCACATGCTGCACGCGCCTGGGCCATATGGGTCGAACTGACGGCTGAACTTCTCCATACCCTTTGCTTCACCGTCGATCCCGAATGCGTTGTGCTGGCGGGCGGCCTGTCCCGCGCCCCCGGCCTGATCGAGGATCTGACCGCCGCCTTGCAACGCGCCCAGCTTCCGGGCTATGGACTGCCGCCGATCCGTCTGGCCGAAGGCGGCGAGACAACCGGTGCGCGCGGTGCCGCCTTTGCCGCCTTTGTGGACCGGAACGGGAGGGTCGGCTGATGACCGCCACCGCATGGCTTTGCCCGGACGCTCTGTTCGACGGCGCGTCCCTGCGTCCAGGACTGGCCCTGGGTCTGTGCGAGGGTCGGATTACGTCTCTGACAATGCAGAAAGAGCTTCCTGCCAGCGCCCCGCGCCTGAAGATACGGGGCACCATTACCCCCGGTTATCTTGATCTTCAGGTCAATGGCGGCGGAGATGTCTTTCTCAACACCTCCCCCACGCCCGACGGGATGGCGGCCATCGCGGCAGCCCATCGCCGCTTTGGCACTGTCGGGATCATGCCCACCCTGATCACTGACGCGCCCGAGGTTCTGGACCGCGCCGCCGACGCCGCCCTTGCCGCCCGTGACCTGCCCGGCATCCTCGGCTTGCACATCGAAGGCCCCCATATCAGCCTGCCACGTCGTGGCACCCACGCCGCCCGCTTCATCCGCCCGCTGGACGACCGCACAATCGGCGTTGTTCGCCGCCTGCGCGCCGTCGGCATCCCCGTCATGATCACCCTCGCGCCCGAAGCCGTCGCTCCCGGCCAGATCGCCGCCCTCGTCGCCACCGGTGCCGTGGTTTCCCTTGGCCACAGCGACACCACCGCTGCGGCGACCCATGCCGCTCTGGCCGAAGGCGCCACCTGCTTCACCCATCTCTTCAACGCCATGTCGCCGATGCTGAACCGTGCGCCCGGCATGACCGGAGCCTGCATTAATTCCAGCGCCTGGGCCGGGATCATTTGCGACGGCATTCATGTCGACGATGCGATGGTCGGGCTTGCCTTGCGCGCCCGTCCGAACCCCGACACAACCTTCCTCGTCTCGGACGCCATGCCCACGGTCGGCGGTTCGAACCATTTCAGCCTGTACGGAGACGAAATTCGCCTCGAAAATGGCCGCTTGGTCAACAGTGAAGGGTCGCTGGCCGGAGCCCACATCACGATGGCGGAAAGCGTCGCGCGACTGATCAGCCATGTCGGCATCTCGCCCGAAGCAGCTCTGCGCATGGCCGTGACCGTGCCCGCCCGGGTTATTGGTGCCCCACATCTGGCCGCCGTGAAGGGCCGTTTCCTGGCCGATCTTCTGGTTCTTGACGCGCGCTGGCAGGTTCGTGGGACATGCGCCTCGGTGGCCGATGCCGCTTGACGACACTTTTGTCGGGGTGCCCTTTCATCGTCCGAGATGTCTTGATCTTGCACAATGCGGAACCTGGGACGCAATATGATCAACGAAACCGAAATCCACGGCCCCAACGGGTCACAAGCGGGGACGCCAATGTTCGAATATGCCAGCAACCGCCTTGCCCTGCAGTTTCTGGCCAACACGCCCGGCGTTCTGGCTGTCATTACCGAAACCCTGGGCACATCCTATCGCACCGTCGGCACCATGATGGCCTTCGCCGCGGATGGCCGCCGGTTCGGGTCCCTGTCCTCGGGCTGTATCGAGGATGACATCTGGGAGCACGCACAAACCAGTCTTGCAACAGGCAAGACCCGCTCGCTGAGGTATGGCACGGGCTCGCCCTTCTTTGACCTCAAGTTGCCGTGTGGTGGCGGCCTGTCGATCCTGCTGATTCCGGCGCCAGACCCTACCGTGATGGGACAGGTTCTCGACCTCGGCAATCTGCGTCAGGATGCGATTTTGAGCATTGGCCTGGCTGACGGCAGTCTGCAGCTAGCCTCTGGCCCCGCCGCGCAGCCCGACCGGCTGATCTTGACGCTGCAGCCAGAGCTGCGCTTCTGGGTCTTTGGCCACGGAGTCGAAGCGCTGTCCTTCGCCCTGATGTCGCATGCGGCGGGCTACGACGTGACGCTTTTTGGTCAACAGAGCCTGCAGGCCGATTTGACTCGGATCGGGACGCTGGATGTGCAGACCGTCACCAGTTTCCGCAGCTTTGACTGCCCTGTTCCCGACAGCCGCACTGCGGTTACCCTGTTCTTCCATGACCACGAGAACGAGGCGCGCATCCTGTCGCAGTTCCTGGCCACCGACGCCTTTTTCATCGGCGCGCAGGGCAGTCTCAAGGCGCGGCAGCGGTTGCTGGGCGAGCTGGACGCTCTGGGCATCGGGCCGCAAGCCATCGCACGTCTGCGACCCGATTTCGGCCTGATCCCGTCCTGCCGTGACCCCCGCACCCTTGCGGTTTCGGTCTTGGCGCATGTGCTGTCGGTCGCCGACGCCGACCATACGCGTTGACCCCCGCCCCTTGCCCCGTTAATCCGGTCGCTGACCTCTTGCAGATCGGACCCAATCTTGACGATTTACCTCTATCAGAACGACCTGCCGTCTGACCTGAACCTTGGCCCGGTCGTTGCCATTGATACCGAAACCATGGGACTTGACCCCCGCCGCGACCGTCTTTGCCTTGTCCAGCTTTCGTCGGGCGACGGCCATGCCCATTTGGTCCAGATTGCCCGTGGCCAGAAGTCGGCACCCAACCTGACGCGCCTCTTGACAGACCCGGCCACACTGAAGCTCTTCCATTTCGGCCGCTTTGACGTGGCCGCCCTTCACAGGGCTTTTGGCGTTCTGACAGCCCCGGTCTGGTGCACCAAAATCGCCGCCAAACTCGTGCGCACCTTCACCGACCGCCATGGCCTTAAATACCTCCTGAACGAGATGGTCGGCGTGGATGTCTCCAAGCAGCAGCAAACCTCCGACTGGGGTTCCGTGACCCTTTCGGACGCGCAGAAAGAATATGCGGCCTCTGACGTTCTGTACCTGCACCGGCTGAAAGACGCATTGGAGGCCTGCCTCGTCCGCGAAGATCGCCTCGACCTCGCGCTGCGCTGCTTTGCTTTCCTGCCCACCCGCGCCGAACTGGATCTTCTGGGCTGGGAGGAGCCGAATGACCTCTTCCACCACTGATTACCTGACCACCGCCCGCCGGGTCATTGAGACCGAGGCTCAGGCCCTTGGCATCCTTGCCGCCGCCCTCGATGACAGCTTTGCCCGCGCCGTCAGCCTTATCCTTGCTGCCAAAGGCCGGGTCATCGTCTCGGGCATGGGCAAATCGGGTCATATCGCCCGCAAGATCGCGTCGACCCTGGCCTCCACCGGCACGCCGGCACAATTTGTCCACCCCGCAGAGGCCAGCCACGGCGACCTTGGCATGGTGACCGAGGGCGACGTGGTCTTGATCCTGTCGAACTCGGGCGAGACGCCGGAATTGGCCGACATCATCGCCCATACCCGCCGGTTCAACATCCCGCTGATCGGTGTGGCCGCGCGCGCCGAATCGGCATTGATCCGGCAATGTGACGTGTCCATCCTTTTGCCGGCCGCGCCCGAAGCCTGTGGCACCGGCGTGGTTCCGACCACATCGACGACCATGACCCTTGCCCTTGGCGATGCGCTTGCCGTAGCCCTGATGGAACACCGCGCCTTTACCCCCGATCATTTCCGCCTGTTTCATCCCGGCGGCAAGTTGGGCTCCCGATTGCTCAAGGTGCGCGACCTGATGCACCACGATGTGCCGCTGACCCCCGAAACCAGCCCGATGAGCGAGGCACTGCTGTCGATCAGCCGCTCAGGTTTTGGCGTCACCGGCGTCACGGGCCCTCGGGGCGCCTTGACCGGCATCATTACTGACGGCGACCTGCGCCGCCATATGGATGGACTTCTCGCCCTGACCGTCGGGCAAGTGATGACCCGCAACCCAAAAACGGTAGAGCCGGACGCCCTTGCCGAAAAGGCCATGGCGATCATGAATGACCGCAAGATCACCTGCCTTTTCGTCCTTGATCCCGCCGCCAGCCAAAAAGCCATCGGAATTCTGCACATCCACGACCTCTTGCGCGCCGGAGTGACCTGATGGCCTGGACCAGAGCCGACAATCTGCATTCGCGGTTGGTCTTCTGGCTCAAGATCCTGTTGCCCCTTTCGGCTCTGACGATCCTGTCCACGCTGTTTCTATTGTCGCGCAACATCAGGCCCGAAGACGCCATTCCCTATGCCGAGGTAGACATTGCCGACCGGGTCCGCGCGCCCCGCCTGACCGCGCCCGATTTTGCCGGGATGACCGCCGATGGCGCAGCCTTGTCGCTGAAGGCCGCCGAGGCGCGGCTTGCGACGGATGGCAGCACCAATCCCGGCGTGATCAGCGAACTTGTCGGCCTCCTGGAGACCCCTGACGGTGCCCGCACCGACATAGTGGCGTCTGAGGCGCGGCTTGATCAGGACGCCAAAAGGATGATCCTTGGTGGCGGGGTCGTGATCAGCAATTCCACAGGATACCGGATCGAAACCGCCGGTATCAGCGTTGCTCTGGACCGCACCAGCCTTGACAGCCTCGGAAAGATCGCTGCCACCGGGCCGGCAGGTTCTTTCGCGGCAGGCTCCCTGCATCTGGGATTGGCCACCGCCGACCCGCCAAACTATGTTCTCGTTTTCAAGGACGGCGTTCGGATGATATACCTCCCATCGAAACAGGAGACCGAAAACTGATGCGAATTCGCCCGACGATGACGGCACTCCTCCTTGGCACTGGCCTCATGCTCGCGCCTTTCGCTGGGGTGGCGCAAGGCACCAATGTTGCCTTCGCCGGCCTGAAGACCGACGTATCTCAGCCGGTTCAGGTTGATGCCGACCAGCTTTCGGTCAGTCAGACGGATGGCACGGCGACGTTCAGCGGCAATGTCCTGATCAGTCAGGGCGACATGAAGCTGCAGGCCGGCCTTGTGACGATCCACTATTCGGCCGACCGCAAGGCGATCGAAAGCCTGCATGCCGAAGGCGGCATCACCCTTGCCGCCGGCACCGACGCCGCCACCGCCGAGACTGCCGATTATATTCCCGACACCGGCGATCTGACCCTTGTCGGCCATGTCGTGCTGACACAGGGCCAGGCGGCCATTTCGGGCGAAAGGCTCGTGCTCAGTCTCAAGTCCGGCACGGGAACCATGTCAGGCCGCGTCACCACGATCTTCACCCCCGGCGGCAACTGATGGCGTCAATCAACCTCAGCGTCACAGAAGGCTCTGCCGGCCTGCAAGTGGTATCGCTTCGCAAAAGCTACAAGAAGCGGATGGTGTTGCGGGATGTCTCGCTCACGCTGCATCGCGGCGAAGTCGTTGCCCTTCTCGGCCCCAATGGCTCGGGCAAGACCACCTGCTTTTACGCCATTGCCGGCCTTCTGACCCCCGAGGCCGGTCAGGTCCTTGTCGATGGCCGCGACGTAACCGCACTTCCGATGTATCGCCGCGCCCGGCTTGGTGTCGGCTATCTGCCACAGGAAGTATCGATCTTTCGCGGCCTGTCGGCCGAGGACAACATCCTTGCAGTGCTTGAAATTGCCGAACCCGACCGTCACAAGCGCCGCGAGAAACTTGAAGAGCTGCTGTCCGAGTTTTCGATCACCCACATCCGCCACGCCCCGGCCCTTGCCCTTTCGGGGGGCGAGCGGCGGCGGGTCGAGATCGCCCGCTGTCTGGCTGCCGACCCCAAATACCTGCTGCTTGACGAACCCTTCGCCGGTGTCGACCCGATCGCCGTGGACGAGATCCGCCAGCTGGTCCGCACCCTGAAAAGCCGTGGCCTTGGTGTGCTGATCACCGACCACAACGTCCGCGAAACGCTCGAAATCGTCGACCGGGCCTATATTCTTCATGATGGAAAAATTCTGATGACCGGAACCAGCGACGAAATCGTGCGCGACGAAACCGTGCGCCGCGTCTATCTGGGCGAGAATTTCCGTATCGCATGACAACTCGCACTGTTGCTGAACTGGTCTGTTGACAAGTGCCCTGCTCCGTCCCCAAATGAACAGGATGAGAGCGTCAATCGCCCAGCCAATCCCCAACGTCAGGGCCTCGAACAGGCCCCGGGCAAGTTGGCGGCTGTGCCTGACACCCAATCCCCTGCATCCATTCGCCTACCCTGTCGCCGCTTCGCGACAGGCCCAGTATTCCTGCTCAGAGGAGGCATCATGCGCTACCAGATCAGCGGCAAACAGATCGACATCGGCGAAGCACTTCAGACTCACGTCAAGGCCGAGCTGGGTGAAATTGTTGAGAAATATGCACAGCGCCCAACCGAGGCAGTCGTCGTGTTCTCCAAGTCGGCACATGAGCATGTCTGTGAAGCCGTCATTCATCTGTCCACCGGTCTGAACGCTCAGGCCAAGGGCCATGCGACCGAGATCTATGCCGCTTTCGAATCCTGCCGCGAAAAGATGGACAAGCAGTTGCGCCGCTACAAGCGCCGCCTGCGCAATCACCACCGCGACCGGACGTCACCTGTTGAATTCGTCGGGGGCGCGTCCTATATCCTCGCCGCATCTCAAGAACCCGAAGAGGGCGATACCGATGTTCTGCAGCCCGTCGTCGTGGCCGAGATGGAAACCAAGATCCCTTCGATCACCGTAGGTGAGGCCGTTATGCAACTCGAACTGGGTGGTCAGCACTTCCTTGTATTCCGCAATGAAGGACATGGCGGGGTCAATGTGGTATATCTGCGGGACGACGGGAATATCGGCTGGATCGACCCCCGCAATAGTAAATGAGTAATCCCGCAAAACGGGCGAGCAGGTAAGAAACGGCGCATGGAACTTTCAAAATTGCTGAACCCCGGCGCAGTCCGGGTCGTTGGACAATTGACTGGCAAAAAGCGGCTCTTCCAGGAATTGGGCGAGATTGCCGCACAGGCCTACCGCTTGAACGCCTCGGCGGCGACCGACGGTCTGCAGGAACGCGAAAGCCTTGGGCCAACCGGCGTGGGACATGGCATTGCCCTGCCCCATGCGCGGCTGGATGACCTCGACCACATCGTTGCCGTGTTCCTGCGCATGGAACGCCCGCTCGACTATGACTCGGTCGATCGCCAGCCGGTCGATCTGGTCTTTGGTCTGTTTGCGCCCAAGGAATCAGGCGTTGACCACCTCAAGGCGCTTGCGCTTGTGTCCCGCACCATGCGTGACCCCGGCATTTGTGCCAAGCTCAGGGCCAACACCGATCCGGCCAAGCTTCACGCGATCCTCACCGAAGCTCAGGCAAGCCAGGCCGCCTGACCCAAACGCCACCAAGCGAGTTTCGCAAAGCCCCTCGCCGGGCTTTGCGGGTTTGGGCGCCCGGACTTTCACGCAAACCAGCGCATCGGAAAACCCGTTCCAGCGGCGCGAGGGGCGGTGATTTCCGAGGTCCTTGAAACCTGAACGGCGTTATGGCGCCCAGTCGCCAAACCCATAGCCGGTATAATCCCTGCCATAGGCATCACGCGCCGCCTTTTCCAGATCGGCGCCATAGATCTTCGCCAGTTCAAATGGGTAAAGCTCTGACGCAGCGGGCAGCGGCTTCATCTCCAGCCCCACCTCGGCGCACAGGAATTCCAGCCCCACCTCCAGGCGATCCTCCCGCAACAGCAGATCAGGCCCCTGCAAATATGAAAATCCCGTCACGGTGGCCAATTGGGTCGCCAGTTGCGGCGGCATGCGCAATTCGGTGCGACCGGCATGGATATGCTTGATCAGCTCCAGAAACACCAGAAAGCCTGCCCGATGCTCTGCCACAGTCGCAAAGCCCTTCTGGGTCTTTGGCGGCAAGTCAAACTTGTGAACCCGCTTCAGATAGGGCCGCAGCTCCGGCATCCATTCCTTGTCCAGAAAGTCGCACCATGCGGCATGTGCCCGCGCCAACGGATGACGCAGCACCGTGAAACTGCGCTGGCGCGGATGCGCTTCTCGCCATTTGCGCAACGACTGCCGGTCAAAACTGGTGATCACCCCACCATAGCTTTGCAGCCATTTCCGCAGCCGTTGCTCGGGCCCTGACTTGATGGGCTGGAACAACAGCCCGACCGTGTCACTGGCCACATAACTTCCCACCGCGGCCGCGCGGCGCGGTTCGAAATTCGGCGTGTGCGTCAGGTTGAACCAGTCCAGCTGACGCAGCCCGGCGGCCATCTGATCCGGATTGGCAACCTTTTCGATCAACGGCTCGGGGTTTTGCTTCTTGAACCGGAAAACCAGCTCGCTCAACTGCCCCTCGACGCCAAGGAAAGCCGCCAAACCATTGAGAACCTTCAGGTCAAGCACATCCTCATAGTCGATGTAATAGGCCGCCTGCCCGCTGATCTGAAGCCGGTTCAGCAGGGTCTTTTGATAGGCCTGCAATTCATCCAGCCGCGCCGAAAACTCGGTCAGATCGAACGTCGGTTGCACCGATTTCAGATGCTTGGTGTTGGCCAGCCACCACTGGTCGCTTTCCTTGGCAATCTTCCAGCTGATGTAGCTTTCCAGCTGATTGCGGGTCAGGATGATCTTGGCGACGCCCGGATCGTCCACGACCAGATCGAACACCCGCGGATCGTGGTTGTGGAAATAGCGGAATCCCGACATTCCCGGTGTCTTGTCGCGCATCGCTGTCAACAGCTGCGCCGGATCAGAGTTGCGCTCGCTCAGCGTAACTCCCAGCAATTCCGTCTTGCCCTCTCCACCGATGAAATAGGGGTTGAACGCCTCGCCGTGGCAGGTCAGGCCCGGAATTGCGTTCAGATTGGATTCAAGAAAGTTCGATCCCGTCCGCATTTCCGCAAGAATGACGAACGAGGAAAAGCGCGGCTTGGCCATGTATCACTTCACCAGATAGGGGCGGCCACGGCGCGAAGTGGCAGAGGTCGGGTCTTCACCTGTCGGGAAATCGCCCATCATGATCGGCTGCATGCCCTGATTGCGCAGGTTTTGCAGGAATTGGCCAAAGCCCTTCAGATCGGTCAGGCGCGGTGCCTCGGTCAGGCGCCGCAGCGAGCGCGGGCTGATCTCGTCAATGATGCTCTGCAAGGGCTCCATCGGGTTTTCGACGAACTCGGCCAGCGTCCAGATCCTGACCCGCGCCTTGGTCCACGGAGACCGCAAAACAGCCAGATGATCGGCCTCGATCTTTTGCAGACGGGCCGCCTCGCGCCGTATGTCCCCGAAGTTCTGGTTCGACTGGAACAGCGGAATGATCCACGCCCCGGAAATCACCGAAATCTGCGCATTTGGATCGCCCGTCAGGAACCATGTGATATCCTGGGCATCGCGCGGTCCGAACTGAAAGCACTGACGCTCGCCCCGTGTGTTCCAGATCAGATTGGTCAGAAAGCCCTTCGGCGCATAGTCCCGCATGATTGCGCTGTCCGACATGGCCCCGTTGAACACGCTTTCGCCACCGGCAAACTCGGCCCGTGCGGTTGCGTAGAGATGGCCGTGGACCCGCGTGCCGGCGATCTTGCCCAGCCAGGCTTCGAAGTTCTCGAACAGCTCGGCAAAACCCTCGAA
>JANMCI010000069.1:0-8839 GCA_031361245.1 Rhodobacterales bacterium | reverse complement strand
GATCAGCAACACCGCCGAATACGGCGAATACGTCTCCGGCCCCCGGATTCTGCCCTATGCCGAAACCAAGGCCCGCATGAAGGCCGTGTTGGACGACATCCAGTCCGGCAAGTTCGTGTCGGACTTCATGCAGGAAAATTCAGTGGGCCAGCCGTTCTTCAAGGCCACCCGCCGCCGCAACGATGAACACCAGATCGAAAAGGTCGGTGAGAAGCTGCGCGCCATGATGCCGTGGATTTCCAAGGGCAAAATGGTCGACCGCGCGCGGAACTGACCAAAAGGGGCCAATTGGCCCCAAGCAATCTACAACACGGGCCGGGGCATGTCCCCGGCCCGCTGTCTTGCAGCGGCCCGCGTCAGGCCAGAAGGTCGCCGAGGCTGACCCCGCTCAGCAAGACGGTAAGCGTGCCACCGTCGAGCGCCGTCAGACTGATCTCAACGTCCCTGCCCAATTGCACCGCGTGATCGCCCAGATTGGCGGCCGTCACGCCAAAGCTGGTCAGGTCCAGCGCATCCTGACCCGCACGGAAATCGGTCACCCGGTCCACCCCACGGTCAGAAGCGAAAAAGACGAACAGATCCGCGTCCTTGCCGCCTGTCAGCGTGTCATTGCCAGCGGCAAGGGCTGTCAGCGTGTCCATCCCCGCCCCGCCCAAGATCAGCGAGGCCACGCCATCGCCCAGCACCGAATCATTTCCGTTGCCGCCGCGCACGTTCTGACCTTGCAACGTGTCGTTGCCATCCTCGCCATTCAGCACACCGGCGCCGCCCAGCATCAGGTCATTGCCCTTGCCGCCAAAAGCATTCGCGATGCCGCTGTAATCGGAAATCGTATCGTTCCCGTCGCCGCCAAAGATCGTGTCGTTGCCAAAGCCGCCGTCGATCACGTCATTGCCGGTGCCGCCATAGATCAGATCGGCGCCGCCGACGCCAAAATCCAGATCGTCATTGCCAAAGATCAGGTCGGAATCGGCCCCGCCGTACAGGGTGTTCTGCCCCGCACCGCCATAAAGCACGTCCATTCCATTCCCGCCGGACAGAGTGTCGTTGCCACCATTGCCGATCAATGTGTCATTGCCATCAAGGCCGGACAGGCTGTCAGCGGCATCCGAGCCGATCAGCAGGTCATTGCCTGCTGTGGCCAAAGCCAGGCTGGTCAACGCTAGGCCATAGGGAAAAAGCGCTGTGAAGCGATGTTGCATCTCAGTCTCCATTCAGTGGCGCGGCCTGGTCCAGAAGAACATATGCGCCGGCGATGAAAAGGGACTTTCGTCTGATGGAAAAGCAGTGCGACAAATGGTCTGCGGGCAGATCGCATCTCAGACTGCTGCCTGAACCGCGCCCACAATCTCGTCCACCACGTCGCGCAGCAGTTTCTCATCTTCACACTCGGCCATCACCCGGACCAAAGGCTCGGTGCCGGATTTGCGGATCAAGAGGCGCCCCTTGCCGGTCAGACGCACCTCGGCCCCGGCAATCGCTGCCTTGACCGAGGCCGCCTCAAGCGGCCGGGCTCCTTCGCCGAAACGGACGTTCTTCAAAAGCTGCGGCACCACTTCAAACTGGTCGATCAGCGACGAAGCCGGCTTCCCCGTCCGCGCCATCTCGGCCAGAAACTGCAAGCCCGCGATCAACCCGTCGCCGGTGGTCGCATAGTCGGTCATCACGATGTGGCCGGACTGCTCGCCGCCAAGGTTCCAGCCGCCGCGCCGCATCGCTTCGACGACATAGCGGTCGCCGACCGCCGTCCGCTCCAACCGCAAGCCGCGGTGCGTCAGGAACCGCTCCAGCCCCAGATTGCTCATCACCGTAGCGACCAGAGTGCCGCCGTTCAGTCGGCCCTCATCGGCCCAGCGACCCGCCAGCAGCGCCATGATCTGGTCGCCGTCCGCCACCCGCCCGGTCTCGTCGATGATCATCACCCGGTCGGCATCCCCGTCCAGCGAGATGCCGACATGGGCGCCGTGCACCACCACCGCCTCGGCCGCGGTCTGGGTATAGGTCGAGCCCACCCGGTCATTGATATTGGTACCGTTGGGGGTCACGCCAACCGGGATCATCTCGGCCCCGAGTTCCCAAAGCACATCCGGTGCCGCCTTGTAGGCAGCCCCGTTGGCGCAGTCGATCACCACTTTCAGCCCGTCCAGCCGCAGCCCGGACGGGAAGGTCGTCTTGACGAATTCCTGATAGCGCCCGCGCCCGTCCTCGATCCGCTTGGCCCGCCCGATGCTTTCGGGGGCGGCGGGCTCGATGGTGCCGGCCACGATGGCCTCGATCTCGGCTTCGGCCTCGTCTGACAGCTTGTAGCCATCCGGGCCAAAGAACTTGATGCCATTGTCCTGATGCGGATTGTGGCTGGCCGAGATCATCACCCCCAGATCGGCCCGCATCGAGCGGGTCAGAAAGCCCACCGCCGGCGTCGGAACCGGCCCCAGCAACAGCACATTCATCCCCGTCGAACACAGGCCCGCCGTCAGGGCGTTTTCGAGCATATAGCCCGAAAGCCTCGTGTCCTTGCCGATCACCACCCGGTGCGCGGCCGAACCATCGCGCCGGAAGAACCGCCCCGCCGCCGCTCCCAGTTTCAACGCCATTTCTGCCGTCATCGGATAGGTATTGGCGCGGCCCCGCACGCCATCGGTGCCAAAAAGCTTCCGGGTCATAGCGCCTCTCCTCTGGTTACTGCCAGCCACAGCGACAAGGCCTGCCGCGTCTCGGTCACGTCATGGACCCTGATCAATTGAACCCCCTGCGCCACCCCGGCCAGTGCAACTGCCAACGAGCCGGGCATCCGCCGCGCGGCCTCGGCCTCGGCCGTCAGCGTGCCGATAAAGCGCTTGCGCGACGCCCCAAGCAGCACCGGCAAGCCAAGGTCATGAAACAGCGACAGACGGGAGAGCAGCGTCAGGTTATGGGCAAGTGTCTTGCCAAAACCGATGCCGGGGTCAATGGCGATGCGGTCACGGGCGATGCCAGCGGCCTCGGCAGCCGCAACGCGGGCCTTCAGCGCGTCAAAGACGTCCAGCAGGACGTCGTCATAGTGCGGGTCGTCCTGCATCGTCGCGGGCGTCGCAATGGAATGCATCAACACCACCGGGCAACCCGCCTTGGCGATGACACCTGCCATCTCGGGGTCATGGCGCAATGCTGTCACGTCATTCACCAGACCGGCCCCCGCCGCAAGCGCCGCCCGCGCCACCCCTGCCTTGCGGGTGTCAATCGAAATGGGCGTTTCCAACCCACCGGCGCGCAGGGCTGCGATCACCGGTTCGGTCCGCGCGATCTCGTCCGCCTGGGCCACCTCGGCCGCACCGGGCCTTGTGCTTTCGCCGCCGATGTCGATGATGTCGGCCCCGGACGCCATCTGGCGCGCCTGCATCACGGCCGCTTCCGGTCGCAGAAAAAGGCCGCCATCCGAAAAGCTGTCCGGTGTCACGTTCAGGATCCCCATGAGCCGGGGCCGGTCCAGCGACAGACCGCTGAAGGCCGGGCGCGGGCCGGCGAGACGATCACGCACCTCACCCGGCAGATCGCGGACCGGCACAAGGCGGGGTTTGCCGCCGCGAGACATCACTTCGACATGCGAAAACCAGCACCAGCCGCCAGCCAACGGCAGGGCCCCGTCGGGACGGGCCGGGTCGGTCATGGCAATTGGACGAACGTATTGCATCATCAAGTGCCTAAGGTTGATCGCCCGGTCAGGCAAGGGGGAAGGATCAGGCGCGCTCTACGGTCACGCGGCTTCCTGCCGGAAGTGCAACATCCCCGTGAACCACCAGCCGGTCGGCGGCCATCACCTCGGCCAGCCACAACGCCAGCGCCACCGGATCGCGCGATTGCGGACCGTCGACCGCGTCCAGCACCATCTTGCCAGGAGCCCACACCATCATCTGGCCGCGCTTGACCGCCCAGTCGATCTCGGTCCGGGTCGCCATCACGACGCAGCGCGGATCCCGTGCCGCCAGAACCCAGGCATTCTGTTCGATCGCCAGCAGGTCCACCCGGCGCTGGGTCGGGCGGTGACCGGTTTCGGGGCGCGTCCCGTCGGGCAGGCCCACGGTCAGGATCACCGGCAAACCGTGCGCGGCCCAGCCATCCAGCCGCTGCGGCAGATCGGGCGCCGCAATGGCCGCGTTATCAAGGAAGACGATCAGCGGGTGCAAAGACGCCTCGGCACCGTCGACAACGACCTTGACCGCCGCCTCGGCCCGGCTGCGGACAATCTCGACCCCCAGCTTGTAGGGCCCGACATCCAGCTTTTCGATCCGCACGAAAGCGCGCATGGCCTGCGGCTCGGCCAGAATACGCTCAGCCACGCGCTCGGCGAGGGTTTCCAGCAGGTTCAGCCGTTCGGCAGCCAGTTCGGCGGCGATCGATTCGGTGATGCGGTCATAGGACAGGATGCGGTCGACATCGTCATTCAAGGGCTGCGGCGCGGGGCGCACTTCGACCACCACGTTGAACATCACCCGCTGACGGTGGCCGCGTTCCTTCTGAAACGCGCCGATTTCAACCTCGACGACATGATCGCGCAACGAAATGCGGTCGCGCGGATCAGCCGAGGCCGAGGCGACGGAGCGCTCTTCCGGATGGGCGAAGGCTAGGCGGATGTCGCTGGTCATGGCTCGGTTCGCTGCGGGGACAGGCCCTGTCTATCGCCTGTTCCCGTCCGCGCCAAGGCTGAAGCCGACCAAGCCGCGCAAACCGGCGACCTGGGCGGGCTAGGGCTCAGCGAAAGAAGATATGGGCGCCGATTGAGGCCGTCTTGACGCGCCGGCCCCAGTTCGGGCTGACCTGACGGGTGTGGAAATAAGTGGCCCCCGTTGTCAGCGCGCGTGGCGCGCCATCCAGCATGACACGCGCAATGCGGCCAGCGCGGTCGCGGGCACCCGCTTCATGCATGGATCTGACACCATCGCAGACATAGGAAAAGGCGCAGGCTCCACGCCCGCGCGAATTGATCACCTTGCAGACGGTGTCAGGGAAATCCGGGCTGTCGACCCGGTTCAGGATGACCTCGGCCACTGCAAACTGACCCTGCAGCGACTCGCCGCGCGATTCGAAGTAGAGCGCCTGACGCAGGCATTCCCATTGGGCATCGCCGGTCGGGGCGGGCAGACCAGCCAGCCAGGCGTCGGAATATTCGATGACAGACGGATCGCCCGGCTTCTTGGCAGTGCCAGAGCGCAACGAACCATTGGCCAATGCCGACAGCCGAAGGTTGGGCAACGCGTTGACCGTGTCGTGTTCCGCCTCGAACAGCGAGGTGAATTGTTCTCCGATCAAAGTCGTCGGATCGTTGGACTGGCTCACCGTAACATCGGCGAAGGCCGCTCCACTCAGAACGACCAGCGCCGCAGCGGCGATCGTCCGGCATAGATGCAAGCGCATTGACTACAGTTCCCGGCCTTATTTCCCCATCCTCGTCCAGGACTGAAAGGCAGAGCCCCCGACGACAAGCGTTCCGCCTAGAGGAGCGGTCCGGGGCCGTCTACGCGATCGGCAAAATTACAACAGTTTTTAGGCGCTTTTGCGCGGATTTCCGCCGAAGGACTACTGTTTCTTTCTTAGAAACATCTCACAATCTCATGATATTGTGGGTCTTTCCTCATCAGGCACACGATCAGCCAAAGCCAGATGAGCCGCCGCCAGACGCGCCAAAGGCACCCGGTATGGTGAGCAAGAGACGTAATCAAACCCTGCACGGCGACAGAAATCAATTGATTCGGGGTTGCCGCCATGCTCGCCGCAGATCGAAAGAACCAGATCAGGGCGGGTCGCCCTGCCGCGTTCCGCGCCGATATGCAAAAGCTCGCCCACGCCATCGACGTCCAGCGTATGAAAAGGATCCTCGGGAAAAACTCCCTGCTGAACATAGGTATTCATGAAGCGACCGGCGTCGTCGCGTGACAGGCCATAGGTCATCTGGGTCAGGTCATTGGTGCCGAACGACAGGAACGAGGCGTGTTGGGCGATCTCGCCCGCGCGCAGTGCCGCGCGCGGCGTTTCCACCATGACCCCAAGCTTGTAGTCGAAACTCACGCCCGACTTGACGCGGACGGCAGCGGCCACAGCGTCGATATTGGTCTTGACCAGTTCCACCTCGCGCCGGGCCGACACCAGCGGAATCATGATCTCGGGCACGACGGCAGTGCCTGACTTTGCAATCTCGACCGTAGCCTCAAAGATGGCGCGTGCCTGCATGTCGTAGATTTCCGGCAGCACGACACCCAGCCGCACACCGCGCATGCCCAGCATCGGGTTGGCCTCGGACAAAGCCTCGGCGCGGCGGGTCACTTCGGACAGCGGGCGGTCCATCGCTTCGGCCAGTTCGCGCAGGCCCTCGCGGCTTTGCGGCAGGAATTCATGCAGAGGCGGGTCAAACAGGCGGATGCAGACAGGAAGGCCCTGCATGATGTTGAAAAGCTGGACAAAGTCCGCGCGCTGCATCGGCAGGAGGCGTTCAAGCGCGGCCGCGCGGTCCTTGGAGGTATCGGCAAAGATCATCTCACGCATCACGACAAGGCGGTCTTCGTCAAAAAACATATGCTCGGTGCGGCACAGGCCAATGCCCTGCGCCTCAAAGGCGCGGGCGGTGGCGGCGTCGGCGGGCGTGTCGGCATTTGCGCGGATGCCAATATCGCGGACCGCATCGGCCCAGCCCAAGAGCTTGCGAAAGGCGTCGTCCAGCGCCGGGGCCAGCATCGCGGCCGATCCGGCCAGCACGTCGCCGGTCGTGCCGTCAACGGTGATCTGGTCGCCTTCGCTGAAAACGCGGCCGTCTGCCGTGGTCAGCTTGCGCTCCTTGGCGTCAAGGCGCAGGCCCGATGCCCCCACGACGCAGGGCACGCCCAGACCCCGGGCAATCACGGCGGCATGGCTTGTGACGCCGCCCCGTTCGGTCAAGACACCGGCGGCAGAATGCATGCCACGAATGTCTTCCGGCTCGGTTTCGCGGCGGCAAAGGATGCAGGGCTCGCCTCGGGCGGCCGAATCCTGGGCCGCGGCAGAGGTAAAGACTATGCGCCCGGTAGCCGCCCCGGGCGAGGCAGCGATGCCCTTGGCGAACACGTCGCGGGGGCCGCGCGGATCGACCTGTGAGTGCAAAAGCTCGGTCAGCGAGCGCGGCTCGACCCTGAGCAGCGCCTCGTCGCGGGAGATGATGTCATCCTCGGCCAAGGCCACCGCGATCCTGAGCCCGGCGCGGGCCGAGCGTTGGACGCGGACGGCATCCAGCACCGACAAATGGCCGTCCTCGACGGTGAACTCGATCTGCATCTCTTCGCGCAGTCTTGTCCGGCAGGCAGCGCCAAACCGTGTCAAGTCGTTGAAAATCTGCGGAGAAAGCTCCTCCAGCGACGGACCACGCTTGTCGCGGGTCAGATAGAGCGCCTCGGTCTTGTTCAGCGCGTCGCGCCCCTGCGACTGGCCCAGATAGCGCCCGGTAACTTGCAGCTGGCCGGTGACCGGATCGACGAACTGGATGACGCCCGATCCCGAGATGCCCTGCCCGATGCCCTGCGCCATCTGTTGGACGACCAGCCCGAGGGCCGCCTGTTTCGGTGCACCTTTCGCCTGCCGCAGAAGGCGTGCCGAAGTGCCCTCCCAAGCCCGCGCCATGGACCGCAGGACCTCGGTCAACTGGCGGGCCGGGTCCTCGGGGAAAGGCTCGTCCATCTCGCGTTCGTAATGGCGCAGCGCCTCGCGCAGCGCATCGGCCGTCGGTTGATCGGCCTCGAAGATATCGGGGTCAAGCCGGGCGACATGGGTGGCATAGCTTTGCACAAAGCGCAGGTACAGCGCATCGGCCGCAAGGTGGCCATGGCTGAGGCGCAGGGCGGCGTGGCGGGCGGCGTTCATGCCGATGTTGAGGATGGTCGAGGGGCCTCCCCAATCGGGGTTTTCGGGCGATGGGCGCACCGAAATCAGGGGGCTGGCGCCAAAGTTGTTCAGGACGGCCTTGGCGTCGATCTGGGCGCCCCCCGCAATGGCGCGCACCGTCGGGGCCGGCAGTGCCACGGTCAGCGGCACCGGCAGGTCAAGCCTGACCAGTCGTTGCAGGCATTTCGCCCGCCAGCCGTGGGTGGTGGCGTTGATCTTTGCGGTTTGCGTGACGACGGTGAAATCGAGGGTCGGATCGGTTTTCTGCACTGCGGCGGCCTCATTGTGTGGCTGCAGCATAGGCAGAAATTGGCGTGGCGCAAGTTTTCTGGGCAGGACCGGGGCGCTGCCCCGGACCCCGGGATATTTAGTGACAGATAATGGGGTTAGCCTTCGATCCTCGTGAGGTCGGCCACGCCGGAACAAATGGTACGGATGCGGTGCAAGAGGTTGAGACGGTTGCGGCGGGTGACGGGGTTGTCGCTGTTGACCTGCACGGCGGTGAAGAAGGCGTCGATCGGGGCGCGCAGTTGGGCCATGGCGGTCATGGCGGTGGCGAAATCTTCGGCTTGCATCGCGGGGGTGATGGCAGCTTCTGCGGTGTCGAGGGCGTTGAAGAGGGCGCGTTCCTCGTCGGTCTCGGCAAACTTGATGTCGGCGCCGAAGGAGTATTCGACGCCGTCCTTCTGTTCGGCCTGGGTCAGAAGGGCGTTGGCGCGTTTGAAACCTTGCAGCAGGTTCGGGCCGTCCTCGGTTTTCAGGAACGCCGCGAGTGCCTCGGCGCGTTTGACGAGGAGGGTCAGGTCGTCATTGCCGGGCATGGCAAGGCAGGCGTCGATCAGGTCGTGGCGGATGCCCTGGTCGCGGAGGTGGACCTTGAGGCGGTCGTGGAGGAAGGAGAGGAGGTCAAGTGCCGGACCAACGGTATCAAGCGCCGCGTGCAGGGCCAGGCCTTGAC
>JANMCI010000052.1:0-4054 GCA_031361245.1 Rhodobacterales bacterium | reverse complement strand
TTTGATCAGGTGAACCGGATCAAAGGCAAAACGCAACATTCCCAGGCGGTTGTATGTCTTGGTTTGCCTTCAATCTGATTCAGATTGAAGGCAAACCGCTTTAAGGGGATGGTACCGCGTCCCCGGCTTGAACGGGGGACCTCTGGATCCACAATCCAGCGCTCTAACCAACTGAGCTAACGCGGCACAACGTGGCCGGATTAGTGCCAAGCGGTCAGGGGGTCAAGCGAAAATCAGGCGCCGCGCCGGCCAAGGTGCAACAGCGCCAGCACAATGGCGATGCCGACCAGCGACTGCGGCCCGATGGCGGCGATCAGCCCCGTCAGGTTGCTGACCACCGACAGGACATAAGAGCCTGAATCCGCCCCCAGCAGAATATAGACCAGCACGATGATGCCTACGATCACAAATCCCGCTTCGGTGATGCGGAGGAACAGTCCTGTTACCGAAGCAAGGCCGCGGGCAAACGTCACACGGTCTTCAGCCGGGGGCGGTGTTGTCATGTAAGGTTACTTGTTCTGGATCAGCCAGAGCACGACGCCCAGCGAGATCAGACCGGCGAGACCAGCGCTGCCGAGCGACTTCACCAAGGCGGTGACGTTGCCGACCACGTCACCAAGGAAGGACATGTTCTGCGGACCAACCAGAAGCGAGGCAACAATGGCCAGCGCGAGCAGCGCCATGCCAAGTTCCGTGATGCTGCTGATCGACTTGCGTACGGTATCGAAGTTCATTTCTATTACCTCTCCGTCCCATTTCGGGATTGCTTTTCGGACCCTGCACGACCGGTCCGCAGCTCATAATCGTCGGCTGTATTCCGCCTAGTCAAGCAAAATCTGTGGATAACTTTCCCTTTTTGCCAAGTTTGGCCATTATGTCACCTTTATCCAGCGCCAGAAATATTGCAGGCGACCACTCTGCGGCAGTGCGAATCGCTGATTCCCCGGCTTGACTTGCTCCTCCGCCTCGCCCAAACCGCCAAGGGAAAACCGGATCGGGGGCGGACATGGGCATCGACAAACAAAGCGACATCGCGGCGAATATCCAGATCGGCCCGACCGAACTTGGGATGGTCCGCATCTATATCGAGGCAGAGGGCGGCATCGAGCTGCCGCTTGATTTCGACCCCGAAGAAGCTGACGAAATAGCCGAAGAACTGCGCGTCGCAGCCGAGGCCGCCCGCGCCATGGGAGCCAAACCCGCGCCAAAGAAAAAGCGCTGATGCCGCGCCAAAGAATTTTCGGACGAAAATTCTTCCGGTGCAAGATTTTTCGTCCGAAAAATCTTAAGCCCGAAACCCAATTCCCGGATCGCGAAAACCGTGCAGCCGCGATGCGGCGTGGCGGGCGAATTTTTGCAGCATGACCTTGCGCCGCGCCCCGGCCAACGGCGTCTCCGGCCCCATCCGCACGATCTCGGCGTCATAAGCGTCGGCCAGGATCAGTCCGGTGTGGTCGGGCAGCAGCCCGGTCGGGAAATCGGCATCCACCGCCCAGAAAAAGCGGTCGCACCATTCCAGATAGCCCTGCCACTTCTGATCTGTGCGGTAATCCGCCCGGCCGGATTTGCACTCGATCACCCAGACCTCGCCCTTGGGCCCCAGCGCCATCAGATCGACCCGCAGGCCCGGTGCGGGCACCAATTCGTCGACAGTCACGAAATCCAGCGCCCTCAGCGCCCGCGCAACCCCGCGCGCAAGGCGTTGGCCAGCCATGGACGGCAGAATGTCGACCGGTCTTGGGTCCTGATCAAAGCTCATCGCGCAATCATGAACTAAAGGTGAACATCTGTCCAGCCTTGCGATACGCCCCCCTCAAGACTATGTATCAAGACGGCGGGTGCTGCTCTTCTCGTGTGCGACCATTTTTCCAGTGGCCGATAAGCACGTGAACGGGGGCTGGCTCTGGCAAGATCCTGGTCTTGCTACCTGGCGCCCACCTGAGACCTCTGGCTCTCGGGAAAACTCAAGTTGCCACGGTTGCTGCGGGCCCGCCACCCGTATCCCCACCCCCGGAATGCAAAAGGCGCGCCCAAAGCGCGCCTTCGTCAATCTGGCGAGGTCATAATGTGGTCACATTCAGCGGCGAGACTTCTTCGCACCAACCTTCACCGGAACCCGCTTTGGCGCCGGCAGGGTTGCATTGCCGACAAGCTCGATCACAGCCAAGGCTGCGTCCCGTAGAATGGTGATGAATTTCGGCATGATCCCCCCTGGATCTGGCGCTGATACCATCAAACTAGCATTCTGATGGCCAAGGGAAAGACCCATTTTCGTGAACGGCCACAAATTGCCGTCAAAATCCGTCCGGCCGGGCCTCATGGGCCATATGGTCCAGCACGGCATTGACGAATTTCGCCTCTTTTCCGTCTGGAAAGAAGGCCTTGGCCACGTCGACATATTCGCTGATCGCCACGCGCGGCGGCGTCGGGATCTCGATCAGCTCGGCGCCTGCTGCGCGGAAAAGCGCCCGCAGCACCGGGTCGATCCGCGCAATCGGCCATTTCGCGACCAGCGCCCGGTCGGTCATCTGATCGATTCGCGCCTGCAGGTTGACCGCGTGATTCACGATCGCGCGAAAGTGATCGACATCGCCGTCGGCCATCTCGTCATCGTCATAGACGGCGCCAAAACGGTGGGTCTCAAATTCCCGCGTCACGGCCTCGACCGTCTGGCCCGAGGCCTCCATTTGAAACAGCGCCTGCACGGCATAAAGCCGCGACGCCGATTTCATCTGTTTCTTGTCCTCAGCCTTCATGCCCGGTCTCCGCAAGCGTTCCGGCCCGCCCATAACGAATGCTGCGGCGAATGGCCATTCCTCACGCGCCGAATTCAGCGCTTCACGGCCCGAAATAGTGGCCCGCCACCCAATACCCCGCCAATCGGCCACGCCCGCGCGCCAGATTCGCCGCAAAATAGCCCCTCTGTCCCGGTACCGCTCAGCAAATCGCAAGTTTCCCCCTTTACCTTGGCCCGGCGAACCCCGACCAAGGCGGGGCGGATCGGGGTGGGCATGCACGGCACGGGTCACGGACACGTCTTTTTGTTCCTGCAGGGACCGCACGGTCCCATTTTCCACCGTCTGGGCAAGATGCTGGCCGCGGCGGGGGCGACGGTCTGGCGGGTCGGCTTCAACCGGGGCGACCGCGCCTTCTGGCCCACCACCGCAACCTATATCCCCTACAAGGACCGCCCCGACCACTGGCCCGAGGCGTTTCGCCAGATCGTTGCCAGCAAAGGCGTCACCGATCTGGTGCTTTACGGCGACACCCGCCCGATTCACGCCGAGGCGACCGCCATCGCCAGATCCCTCGGCCTGACTGTCCACGTCTTTGAAGAGGGGTATCTGCGCCCCCACTGGGTCACTTATGAACGCGGCGGCTCGAACGGCCATTCGCGGCTGATGGACCTCAGCATCGCCCAGATGCAAGCGGCGCTGGCCCAATCCGACATGGATTTGCCCGACGCGCCCGCCCATTGGGGCGACATGCGCCAGCACATGTTCTGGGGCGCGCTTTACCACTGGTTCGTGCTGTCCGGCTTCTGGGACTACCGCAATTTCCGCCCGCACCGCGCCCTGACCGTGCGGCAGGAGTTCTGGCTCTATTGCAAGCGGCTCGCCCTCCTGCCGCTGCACCGCTTTGAACGCATGATCGCCACCTGGCGCATCCAGCATGGCGGCGCGCCCTATCACCTCGTCCTTCTGCAACTGGAACATGACGCAAGCTTCCAGATGCACTCGCCCTTCCGCACCATGACCGAATTTCTGGCCCTCGTCGTCGAGGGCTTTGCCAAAGGCGCCGCCCCCCACCATCACCTCGTCTTCAAAGCCCACCCGCTGGAGGATGGCCGCGTGCCCGTCGCCCGTGAAATTCGCCGCCTTGCCGCCCTGCATGGCGTGTCGGGCCGGGTGCATTTCGTGCAGGGCGGCAAGCTGGCGCAGCTTCTGAACCACGCCCGCACCGCGGTCACCGTGAACTCCACCGCCGCCCAGCAGGCCCTGTGGCGCGGCCTGCCGCTCAAGGTGTTCGGCGCCGCCGTCTACGCCAAGCCCGA